>JAKQEZ010000151.1 GCA_029558435.1 Bacteroidota bacterium | reverse complement strand
AAATCCTGATTCAACTTCTTTAACAACTGCTAACTTAAAGGACATTGAATAATCCTTTTGACTGCGCTTTAAATAAACTTTTTTTTCTCCTTTTTCCATAACGATAAAAAATTGTGTATCGCTATTTCAGGACTAGACATTTTAAAGACAAAAAAAGGCGTTTATCGAAAATAAACGCCAATTCATAGAGTCTTAAAATACTTTTATCGAAAGTGGAATTAACTCCAACTAGTTCCTTCCTTAGAATCTTTTATGGTAATTCCTGCATCTAAAAGTGCATCACGGATTTGGTCGGAAGTAGCCCAATCTTTATTTTCTCTGGCTTTTGCACGCAATTCAATTACCAAGTCCATCACTGGTGAAAGACGATTATTGTTGGTGTCTGTATCCAATTTTAATCCCAATACATCTAACACAAAACTAGAAACTTCTGTTTTCAATTTTTCTAAGTCAGATGCGCTAATTGTTGCAGTACCGTCGTTTATTTTATTAATGTATGTGGCCGCTTCAAAAAGATTGGCAACTAAAATCGGTGCATTAAAATCGTCGTTCATTGCATCGTAAAACGATTGAATTAATTCATCTACATTGCTGCTTGAAACATCGGTAGTTTTTAATTTAGATAACAAGGCAACGGCATCCATTAAACGGTTAAAACCTTTTTCGGCAGCTGCAAGTGCATCTTTGGAAATGTCAATAGTTGAACGATAGTGGGCCTGCATTAAAAAGAAACGAACAATGTTGGCATCGTAGGCTTTATCAAACAAATCGGTGGTGCCTTCTATAATTTCCATCGGAAGAAAATAATTGCCAAATGATTTGCTCATCTTTTGTCCGTTAACGTTGAGCATGTTGGCGTGCATCCAATAATTTGCCGGATTGTGCCCGTGTGATCCACAACTTTGAGCAATTTCGTCTTCGTGATGTGGAAACTTTAAATCCATTCCACCTCCGTGAATATCAAACTGACTGCCTAAGTATTTGGTGCTCATTGCTGTACATTCAATATGCCATCCTGGATTTCCATCTCCCCACGGAGAGCGCCAAATTTGCATATCATCAGGATTGGCTTTTTTCCATAAAGCAAAATCAGCAAAAAAACGTTTTTCGTCTTGTGCATTCAACTCGCGTGTGGCAGCATCCAATTCATCAATTTTTCTACCACTTAAAATACCATAGTTATATTTTTCAGCATACTTGCGCACGTCAAAATAAACCGAACCATTGGTTACATAAGCATAGCCATTGTCGATGATTTGCTCTATGATTTCAATTTGTTCTTGAATATGTTGTGTTGCAGTGGGCTCAATGCTTGGTGGCAACATGTTGTAAATTCGTTGCAGTTCAATGAATTTTCGGTTGAATTTATACACAATTTCCAACGATTGCACTTGTGCCAATTTAGCTGCTTTTCCGATGCTATCCACATCTTCACCAGCGCTGTTAGTAATGTGTCCGGCATCAGTGATGTTGCGCACATATTTTACTTGATAACCCAATTTGAGGAAATAACGGTAAACCAAATCAAAGTTGATAAATGTGCGCATGTTGCCCATGTGTGGCTCACTGTAGAGTGTTGGACCACAAACATACATACCAACTCTACCTTCGTGAAGTGGTTTAAAAACTTCTTTATTACCTGTTAAACTGTTGTAGATTACCAAATTTTGTGTCATTTGAAACGTTTTTTTGATTGACGATTAATATGCAAACTTAAGAAATTCTATTGAAATTTTTGGTCCTTTGCAGGATGCTATAAAAAAAGAGAACTTGATTGCTCAAATTCTCTTTTTTAAATGTATGGTGTCTGATTATTTCAAATCAGGCATTTCTCTTGTGAAAGCTGGGATACCAGTTACATCCATTCCTGTGATTAGTAGGTGAATGTCGTGAGTTCCTTCATACGTAACTACTGACTCTAAGTTAGCCATGTGGCGCATGATTGAATACTCACTTGTGATTCCCATTCCTCCGTGAATTTGACGTGCTTCGCGTGCAATGTTCAATGCAATTTCACAGCTGTTGCGTTTTGCCATTGAAATTTGTGCAGAAGTTGCTTTTCCAGCTTCTCTTAATTGTCCTAAACGCAATAACAATAATTGAGCTTTCGTGATTTCGGTAATCATTTCAGCCAATTTCTTTTGAGTTAATTGGAAAGCACCAATTGGAACACCAAATTGCACACGCTCTTTAGAATATCTCAATGCTTGATCGTAGCAATCCATAGCAGCACCAAGTGCACCCCATGCAATACCAAAACGAGCAGAATCTAAGCAACTCAAAGGAGCTCCTAAACCTGTTCTTCCTGGTAAAATATTTTCTTTTGGAACTTTAACGTTGTCAAAAACCAATTCACCAGTTGCAGATGCACGCAATGAAAGTTTTCCGTGAGTTTCTGGAGTTGTAAATCCTTCCATTCCACGCTCAACAATTAATCCGTGAATTCTTCCTTCTTCGTTTTTTGCCCATACCACTGCGATATCAGCAAATGGAGCGTTAGAAATCCACATTTTTGCACCGTTCAAAATTACATGATCACCTGCATCTTTGAAGTTGGTAATCATACCACCTGGATTGGATCCATGGTCAGGTTCTGTTAAACCAAAACATCCCATAAATTCACCAGTTGCTAATTTTGGTAAATATTTCATGCGTTGTTCTTCTGAACCGTATTTCCAGATTGGATACATCACCAATGAAGATTGAACAGATGCAGTTGAACGAAGACCAGAATCACATCTTTCCAATTCTTGCATAATCAAACCATACGAAATTTGATCCAACCCTGGACCACCGTATTGTTCTGGAATATAAGGACCAAAAGCACCAATTTCACCCAATCCTTTAATTAATTGTTTGGGGAAAGTTGCTCTTTCATAATAATCATCGATAATTGGAGAAACCTCTTTTTTTACCCATGCTCTAGCAGCATCTCTTACTAATTTTTGCTCATCTGAAAGCAAATCATCCATGTTATAATAGTCGGGATGTGTATATAAATCTGTTCTCATTTTAAAAAATCTATTAATGATAGGCAAAAATAGTATAATTTTGTTCTCTCAAAGTTATTTTTGTTAAAGAAACATCTTAATATTCATAAATATGTTCAATTTTTTAGGATTCATACCGCTTTTTTCAATAGTAGGAGGGAAGGATGTTGAAGTTCCTACACATTTGGACGCTATTGCGGGCGCAAATCAATGGATATTAGGGTTTGTTTTGTTTTTAAGTTTTTTATTGTTGGCCTTGGCTAAACGATTAGATCCATATATTATTAGAGTTGCCTTGTTTTCTGTTTTTACCTTAGACACTCCAGATAATTTACAGAAAATTGACGCGCGCTATAATTCAACCAGTTTCGTATTGCTTGGTTTTTTATCGTTTTTGAGTTTATGGGTTTGTATGGTTTTGTTTAATGAGCAAACTCATTTTTTAAATCAAGTTAGCATAGGTTTGTTAGGCGAAAAATTTGGAGCAATTGATGATTTGTTGCTGACATTAATTGGAACTGTAATAGTGCTGTTCTATTTTTTTGCTGGACTATTAATTTCAACATTTGTAACAGGTGAAAGAGAATTGTTTAGTACATTTATAACACAGAGTTGGGTTAATTTTATCAGTTTTGGAATTGTGTTTTTTGTGTTGGCTCTGTTGTGGTTGCTAAACTCACCGATAAACCCTTATATTTCGCAGCTATTTTTGTACATTTTACTAGCTTTATTTTTAGTTAGAATGTTGAAAATTTTAATCGTTGCACTCTTAAATGGTGTGTCGTGGTATTATTTAATTTTGTATCTTTGCACGCTCGAAGTTCTACCTGTTTTAGCAGTTTTTGCTTTAATGGCGTGACATGCGAGAAGATTGTTAACTTACAAATTAATTTATTTTGGCTGTAAAGACTATTTTAGTATCCCAACCAAGACCAGAGACTGAAAAGTCTCCGTATTTTGATTTGGCAGAAAAGTACAAATTGAAAATTGATTTTCGTCCTTTCATCCAAGTTGAAGGGATTGAAGCTCAAGAATTCAGAACTCAAAAAGTTAATATTGCTGAACATACAGCAGTGATTTTTACATCAAAAATTGCAGTTGACCATTTTTTTAGAATTGCTAAAGAAGTGCGTTTTGATGTTCCAGATACCATGAAATATTTCTGTATTTCTGAAGCAATTGCTTATTATTTGCAAAAATATGTGACTTATAGAAAACGTAAAATTTTCTTTGGTCGCCAAACAATAGACGATTTAGTGGTGTTAATGAAAAAGCACAAAACAGAAAAGTTTTTGTTGCCTTGTACGGATGTGTTGCAAGATAAAATTCCTGAAACCATTAAAGAGCATAAAATCAATTTCTCAAAAGCTGTTTTATACAGAACAGTTGCTGCTGATTTATCAGATTTGGAAGATGTGTACTACGACATGTTGGTGTTTTTTAGCCCGGCTGGAGTTGAATCACTTTTGAAAAATTTCCCAGATTTTAAACAAAACGATACCATAATTGCTGCTTTTGGTCCAACCACTGCACAATCATTAGTGAAAAATAATTTGCGTTTAGACGTGCATGCGCCTCAACCTGATGCACCTTCTATGCCTGCTGCTATCGAATTGTTCATTAAGAACGATTTGAAAAAGAAATAATAATTATTTTAACTTAAAAAGCGTTAAATGGAGGTCAACTTTCATTTAACGCTTTTTTATTTTTTACTTTTGTTGGTATGAAAAGTATTGTACTCATTGTTATCGTTGCCATAATTGGAATTACCTTGTTTTATGTGAATAATCAACCTAAAGAAGCTCAATTGCCTATTTACAATCCGGTAGATATCAATCCAGAGGTGGTTGACTCTTCGCTACAACGTGTTGGAATTGGGCATACCATCGGTGATTTTACTTTTACCAATCAAAATGGGCAAACCATCACGCGCAAAGATGTGGATGGAAAGGTGTATGTGGTTGAATACTTTTTTACAACGTGTGGGTCTATTTGTCCAATCATGAATAAGCAAATGCAACGTGTACAAAAAAAATATGCACAACATGATGATTTTAAAATTTTAAGTTTTACCGTTGACCCGAAAAATGATACCGTAGCACAACTGAAACGCTATGCAGTGCAACATCATGCCAACGATAAACAATGGTGGTTTTTGACAGGAGATAAAGAACAATTGTATGCCCTAGCACGCAAATCGTTTTTTGTGCTCAAACCTGCCGAAGCTGAAAACGTGGGAGATGCCGGCAGTGATTTTATTCACACCAACAATTTTGTCTTAATTGACAAAAAACAACGCATTCGAGGATATTACGATGGCACCAATCCTCAAAGCGTTGATTCACTCATTACCGATATCGAAAAATTGTTTGATAGTAACAATTAACCTTCTTGTTCTTCTTTAAACCAGCTAGAATATTTTACATAGCTGTTGGCAATGCGTTTTATTTCGCCTTCAAACAATTCTGGAGAAAGTGTTTTTACTTTTTTGGCAGGAACGCCCGCATAAATACTCCAACTTTCAACACGGGTGTTTTCCAATAATACAGCTCCAGCCGCAATGATGCAATTGGCCTTAATGTAACAATTGTCCATAACAATAGAACCCATACCAATCAATACGTTGTCTTCCACTGTGCAACCGTGCACCAAGGCGTTGTGACCAATAGAAACGTTGTTGCCCAATACGGTTTTTGTTTTTTCATAAGTGCAATGAATTACAGCACCATCTTGCACGTTAACACGATTTCCCATTTTTATAGAATTTACATCGCCACGCACAACTGCATTGAACCAAACCGAGCATTCATCGCCCATTACTACATCTCCAACTATGGTTGCATTTTCTGCAAACCAACAATCCTTGCCAAATTTTGGCGAAGTTCCTCTACATGCTTTAATTAATGCCATATTTTTATTTCGTTGATTGAATTGCGTTTAAAATAATTGCTCCCGCTTTTCTTACCTCTTCTTCGGTAATGGTTAAGGGTGGTGATAAGCGGAAACTGTAGGGGTGAGATAAAAACCAAAAACTAATCAACCCGTCTTCCAAGCATTTTTTGACAACTTTCTCCACGCGCTCAAACGATTCCATGTCAAAGGCAAACATCATCCCAATTCTGCGCATGGCTTTAATTTCATCCGATTGTCCCACAATGGATTGCAACAAAGCACCCAAGCGTTCAACCTCGTTGAAATCAATTTCTTTTTCAAAAATTTCTAAACAAGCCAATCCAGCTGCCGCTATCACAGGGTTTCCTCCAAAGGTGGTGATGTGTCCCAAAATTGGATCGTAGGAAAATTCCCAAAGATTTTTGCGAGATGAAACCAAAACGCCAATTGGCAAACCTCCACCCAATGCTTTTCCAAGAGTTAATACGTCGGGAACAACGCCAAAATGCTCAAAAGCAAATAGTTTTCCTGTGCGCCCCATTCCGCATTGAATTTCATCAAAAATTAGCAATGCACCAACTTCTGTACAACGCTTGCGCAATGCCATTAAAAATTCTTTGGTTGGAACACGTACACCAGCATCACCTTGCACTGTTTCGATGATAACACCTGCTGTTTTTTCGGTAATTTGCTCCAATTGTTCAATGTTGTTGTGTTGCAAGAAACGAACATCGGGCAAAAGTGGACGAAACGGCTCTTTTTTAGTTTCATTTCCCGAAACACTCATAGAACCGTGGGTACTTCCGTGATAAGAACCTCTAAAAGCAACCAATTCTGTTCTTCGGGTAACGCGTTTTGCTAATTTCAAAGCAGCTTCGTTGGCTTCTGTGCCAGAATTTACAGTATAGGCACAGTTCAATTGTTCTGGAAGTAAACCAACCAGTTTTTTACAAAAATCCAAGTGGGCATCTTGAATGAATTCGCCATACACCATCACGTGCATGTATTTTTCGGCTTGTTCTTTTACGGCTTTAATCACATGTGGGTGGCTGTGTCCAATGTTGTTGACTGAGACACCCGAAATCATGTCCATGTATTTTTTACCGTTTTTATCCGTAATGTAAATGCCCTCAGCACGTTCAACGTCAATTAAATACGGCGTTTGATTGGTTTGCCCTGTATAGTTTAAAAAATCGTCTGTTCTACTCATAATTGTATTCACTGCACTAAACTTTTGTGCAATTGTCCAAAATTAGCTTTTTTTGAGGTAATTTTGTGTGCAAGAAGATAAAAAATCAAACTAAAAAATGAGCGATTTGAACATAGTGGAATTGTATAAAATGAGCAATGAGTTTGGACGAACCATTGACTTTGAATACGATTTTTTACCCAATGGCGAAGTAACCAACAAAATAATAATTGATAAAAAACACTTGGCAACTCCTGTAACGGCGCATGGTGGTGTAATTGCCGCTTTGGCAGATTCAACACTTGGAATTGCTGCTTTGGCAGAATCGCAAAAAGATGGGAATTTAGTTTCTACTGTTGAATTTAAAATTAACTTTTTGAAACCTGCTTGTTTGGGCGATGTAATTTCTGGTTTCTCGCGTGTGCGTAAGGTAGGGAAGAAAATAATTTTTGTTGAGGCAGATTTTTTGAACCAAAACGAAGAGTTAGTTGCTACTGCTAGCGGAACGTTTAACCAATATCCTTTTTCTAAAGTTTTTAACCTCTAAACGATGCTTGATTTTCCTAAGGATTTTGTAAATTATGTTGAGAATGACGCACATTTGGGTGCAGATTTGCTTACTGCATTGAATTCTGAAGTACCTATTTCTATTCGAAAAAATCCAAGGAAAACAAAATGTAGTTTTAAAGCGGAAACACCAGTTTTGTGGTGCGAGGATGCCTATTTTTTAAAAGAACGCCCGGTTTTTACATTAAATCCGCTGTTTCATGCTGGAACTTTTTATCCACAAGAAGCAGGTTCGATGTTATTGGATTTTATTATCCGTTCACTTGATTTACCTGAACAACCAAAATTTTTGGATTTGTGTGCAGCACCGGGAGGTAAAAGCACGTTAATTGCATCTTTTTTAGATGATAAAGGCTTGTTGGTTGCCAATGAGGTTATCAATCAACGGGCAAAAATATTGAAGGAAAACGTTTCTAAATGGGGTTATCCCAATGTTGTTGTTACTAACAATGATCCTTCGGATTTTGAGCGCACTCCCAACTTTTTTGATGTGGTAGTGGTGGATGCTCCATGTTCGGGGGAGGGAATGTTTCGCAAGGATGTGCAAGCACGAAATGAATGGTCGTTGGATAACGTAAATTTGTGTCAAAGTCGCCAAAAACGCATTGTTGCCGATGTGTGGGATGCATTGAACGAAAACGGTTATTTGATTTATTCTACCTGCACTTTTAATCCGCACGAAAACGAAGAAAACATTCGTTGGATTACCGAAAATTTTGACGCTGAATTGGTGACTATTCCAGCTCCGTTTGATTTTGTTCAGGGTAGAGGAGGAGTAGGAATTTACGGTATACCAGGTCGCTCTCAAACAGAAGGGTTTTTTATTGCTGTTTTGCAGAAAAAATCGAGTGAGGGCAGAACAACCAAATTGGGAAAATCACAAAACAAAGGGCTAACCAAGGTCAAAGATATTGGAGAACTATCCAAGTGGGTAAAAACTACGGCTTCTACTTTTTACGAGTGGAATGCTACCATTTTAGCCATCCCATCTGCATTTGAAAAAGAATATTTGTTGTTACAAAGCAATTTACACCTCATTAAATGGGGCGTTGAAGTGGGCGAAATAGCACGTAAAGGATTGATTCCTAGCCACGATTTATTGCTTTGTCACAGCTTGCGATTGAACTATCCATCGCACGAAGTGAGTGAACAAGAAGCATTATTTTTCTTGCACGGCGATACATTTTCCATTAACGGATTGACGCACTTAGGAATGGTGCAATTAACCTATCAAAATGAGCCCATTGGTTGGATAAAAAACATCGGCAACCGCTTCAATAATTTATATCCGAAAGAATACCGAATACGGATGAATGTGCAGTAAAAATCAGTTTATTTCAGCACGTTTACCGTTCCAGTCCACTTATAATGATTGTCGTTGATTCTATCTTTGGCAATAATTACCCAAGTATAAGTGCCTTCTTGCACCACTTGACCTTTGTAGGTTCCATCCCAAGCAATACTTGCATCATTGGATTGCCAAACAGTCTCTCCCCAACGGTTATAAACAGTTAGAGAAAAATTATAGAGGTCGATACCTTCGGTATAAACACGCCAATTTTGGTTAAACTCATCACCATCAGGTGTAAACGTGTTAGGGACGTACAATAAAACATCAGGCAATACCACCAATTCTTTTACAACCGTATCTTGGCAACCAAATTCGGTAGTTGCAACCAACATTATTGGATACGTTCCTTCAACTCCTTCTGGGTATTTTACCGATGGATTTTCTAACGTAGAAACACTTGGAGATGCTCCTTCAAAAAACCAGTTGTAGGCAGTTGCTCCCGAAGAAGAATTGTTCATGGTAACGTTTGTAGAAAAAACTTTCACCGGATTAGGGTTCCAAACAAAATCGGCTGTTGGAAGCGGATGAACGGTTAAGAAATTTGTAAACGTTTTCGAATCAATACAGCCTTGAGGCGATACGATAAGTACTTCTACCGTATAATTGCCAGCAGGCATTGGTTCTGTAATTACATTGGTTTGGTTTAAAAACGATTGACCATCCGAAATAAACCAGTTAACAGTTTGAATTAATGAAGGATCGGTATTGCATACCAATTCAAATTGAGCAGGCTCACAAATTGATGGTGATGGCGAGCTGATAATTGGTGTTGGCAATGGATGTACGGTAACCGTTGTGTTTAAGACCAATGGTGTTGATTCGCAAGCATCTGTTACAATTGCTGTGTATTGTAATGTTTGAGCTGGACTCACTTGCAAAGAAGTTCCAATTTGATTGGTATTCCATGTAACGGTGTATGGATCTAGTCCGCCTGCAATGTTTGTTACTTGCAAAGTTGTTGTTTCGCCCGGACAAATAGCTGCATTGGTAGTGATAACAGCACTAATTGGATTTCGCAAGGAAACAACGATGGTTTGAGTATCAGAAAGACATCCTGCAGCACTTTCGGCATAAACCGTGTAATTTGTCAATGCAGTTGGTTGAACTAATTGTGTAGCTGCCACATCGGTTGTGTGTCCCCAATGGTAGATTGCATTCGTTTGACCAATAGAAGCAGTTAATGTTGCTGTTCCATTTTCACAAATCAACGTGTCGTTGGCAACTGTTAATTGCAAAGCATCTGGCTCTAATAATATAACTGTATTGGATGTTCTACAACCGTATTGATTTTCTGACCATACCGTGTAAGTTCCAGCAGCTAATCCAGTTTTTGTTGATGATGTTTCCCAAGTTGCTCCATTGTCAAACGAATAAGAAACAGCATCGTTATTGATGATTTGAATGATACCTGTTTGATTTCCAAAGCATGTTAAATCAGTTGTTTGTACCGTTTGTGTGGCTTGCGAAACAGTAATTAAAACTGTATCGTTCATTGCACCACATCCTTGGTTGCTTTCTGTTAAAATAAATGGATATACTCCTGGTTGGTTTACAACAACTTTTGCATTGAGTGTTGTGGTATTTGGAATGTATGTAACCGTTGGAGTAGGCGTGATTGCTTGTGTATTATGCGACCAAGCTTTGCTATTTGCAGCATTATTAATTGTTCCATTTAATTGAATGGTATCTCCCAAACAAACAATTTGATCTACACCAGCATTGGGGTTTAAAGCGGGAGAAATAACAACAGAAACAGTTCTAGTTGGGGTATTGCAACCATTTTGGTCAGTAGCAACTACAGAATAGCTTGTTGTTGCAGTTGGAGCAACGGTTAATGTGTTGGTATTGTTTGATTGATTAATCCAATTATAGGTAAATGTTGTTCCAGGAATGGTTGAGGTTGCAGTTGCCGTTAATGTAGTTGAATTTCCTTGACAAATAACCGCATTTGGCGAAACCGTTAAGTTATTGTTGGCAAAAGAAACTTGAATGGTGTCGTAATAAGAACAATAAGTAGAGAAATAAATGTCATCGATTGCAAAATCATTTCCACCTTCCGATGAATTTTGGTTTACAATGCTCAGCACAGCTTGTGTTGCTGCACCAGAATTCCACGTATCGTTTATTTGTGTCCAGTTGCAAGAATTTGGAGTTGTTTGATTCACCGGTCCAATTGGAGCTCCGTTGATATACAATTGCAAGTTAGAAACATTCGGGTCGTTTACTACATTCATTGCCCAAAATGAGAACAAATAATCTTGATTAGGGTTCACATTTACAGTTTGCGACCAAACAGTTGTATTCGGAGTTGATGAACCGTTTGCAATTAGCATATTACCAGTTCCTGTTGTGTGGTCGCCACAAGATGAAAAATTGTTGTGCGTTAAATTAGGGCTTGTGCTGATGGCATATTGTCCAGGATTTGAAAGTAATCCCCATGATCCACCTGTTCCTGGCACATAACTCGTTGTAAATCCATTAGCCGTATTGGTTGTTCCACCTTGGAAATCACCGTGCTGCAACATGTTTCCTCCAAGTTTGCGAGCAATTACCGAATAAGTCCCAGCTGTATTAACTGAAATAGAGGAGGTGGTAGCTCCATTCGACCATAAATACGAGTCGTGGTTATTTCCAGCATTAAGGGTTACAGCTTGAGGTGTACATAGATGAATATCAGCACCTAAATTCACAGGAACGTTATCTTGAACAACAACAGTTCCTTGAGGTGCACCACAGGTTCCAGCCGCAGCTGTTGTATACGTGTATGTTCCACTAGGAAGTGTGGTATTGTATGTGCCTAAATGTCCATTACCAAGTGTAGCTGGTCCGCTCCAAGTTCCAGTTGTTGGCATGGCAGCACTAAATAAACTGAATAAATTTACTGGACCTGTAATATCGCATGCAGATAAAGTTCTATTTTCATTGATCGAACAAATTTCAAGCAACATATCGTCCACAACCATGTCGTTACTGCCCGAGTTAGTTAGATTATTGACAATTTCTAAGCGCAAAGTTGTGGTAGTTGAAACCAATTCTGGACTCACAAAATGATTCCATGTAGTTCCTGTCCATGCAACTGTTTGAGTATAAAGCAATACATTATTGCCATCATAAATATTGAACGTAGTGTTGGTATTACTTCCCCAAGCTTCTTTGTGGTAGAAAGATAAACGAAAAGTACCACCTACACAAACCGTATAGGGGCGATTGTAGGCAACACCCGTAAATCCGTCCACAAAATTGAGGTATAAATGTTTGTTCCCCGTATGATTTGGGCCATGAGTAGAGCCTTGAGGCGTATTTTGGTAAGTTGTTCCTGCAATAATATGAGGAACTGTTGTTGAATATTCATACGAATCAAAATCCGCTTGAATAAAGTTATTGCATTGCGCAAAAACATTAGAAAATGATAGGGTTATTAAGGTTAAAACAAAGATAAATTGTTTCATAATTGATTAATGTATTTGGTACCAAGACGTCATTAAAACGTTTTAGTTGCTTTTTTGTGCAAATTTAGTTACTTTTTTAGGATTAATTATCTAGTAATAAGAATATTTCTATTTTTTAAAAGTATTTAACTGAAACACTTTGAAATGTTTATCGTATAACAACAAACCACAACTTGGTACGTTTTTAGTTGAAGAAACAATATGCGAACAGTTTTAATACTCATAGTAGCTTTTCTATCGTTGTCGGTTCAATTTCGAAATGAATTGCGCTCAGTTTTTGGTGTGCGTGTATCGTATCAAGCAAATGGGCAAATGGTGACTTTTATTGCGTATTATACTGATGGGGTGATGGAAACCAATCGTAAATTTTTAACGTTTAATGAGTTTGTGCATTATGCGTCGGGAGAGTGGCCGAGCATTTACAACAGAAATCGCATGAATTTGTTTGAATTGAATGGAGTTCAAGGCGGCATTTTTCGAGATTCCATAACACGCAAAGAAACACCTTATTGTTTTTCAGTAGATAGTTTGTGGAAATTGCGTTTTAGAAATTATCCTTTTAAGGGTAGCATGGAGGAAGGTTGGAGTCAAGATGAATTTTTACCAAGTCCGGCACAACAGAAATTTTTGTATAAAAACTACGGCATGGCGCACATAGATACTAAGTTTTTTGTAGATACTAATTTTTGGAAATTATTGCAAGATGTTACCAACGAAGAATGGATAGCAATGTATCGAAATTTATAATTTCGTTGGGTGTAACCCAATAAAAATAAAGCAAAAAAAATGGAACCAATTAATTCAGTTCCATTTTTAATTTATTGTTACCTTTTGATTTACAAAGGAATGTTTCCGTGTTTTTTCTGAGGAAGTGTTTCTGCTTTGTTTTCCAACATTTTGAAACCAGCAATCACTTTTGCACGTGTTTCTTCTGGCAAAATCACATCGTCCACAATTCCTCTTTCGGCTGCGCGATATGGATTGGCAAACATTTCAGTATATTCAGCTTCTTTTTCCAACCATTTTGCATTGGAGTCAGCAGCTTCAGCAATTTCACGTTTAAAAATAATTTCTGCTGCACCTTTGGCACCCATTACAGCAATTTCAGCAGTTGGCCAAGCAAAATTCAAATCGGCACCGATAGATTTTGAGTTCATAACGTCAAATGCACCACCATAAGCTTTGCGAGTAATCACTGTAATTCTAGGAACGGTTGCCTCAGAGAATGCATACAATAATTTTGCTCCATTGGTGATAATTCCGCGCCATTCTTGATCGGTTCCTGGTAAGAATCCTGGTACGTCTTCAAATACCAAAAGTGGAATGTTGAACGCATCACAAAAACGTACAAATCGAGCACCTTTACGCGACGCTTCAATGTCTAACACACCAGCCAAAGAAGCAGGTTGATTGGCAACAATACCAATAGTTTTTCCTTCTAAACGTGCAAAACCTACAACAATATTTTTAGCGTAATCTTCGTGCACTTCTCTAAACGAGTTATCGTCAATTACCGCATCAACTACTTTGCGAATGTCGTAGGGTAAATTGGCATTATCAGGAATGATGGATTTAATGGCTTCTAATTTCAAGGCATTAAATTCAAATTTTTCTGGTTGTGGAGGAAGTTCGTAGGCGTTTTGCGGCATGTAAGTCAATAAATCACGCACTTTTTTCAAACATTCAACATCGTTTGAAGCAGTGAAATGATTAACCCCTGATTTTTCAGCATGTGCCTTAGCACCACCTAAATCTTCAGAAGAAACTTCTTCGTGTGTTACTGTTTTTACAACGTTTGGTCCGGTAACAAACATATACGAAGTATCTTCTACCATGAAGATAAAATCGGTAAGAGCAGGAGAATAAACGGCACCTCCAGCACATGGTCCCATGATTACCGAAATTTGAGGAATTACCCCCGAAGCACGTGTATTTCTATAAAAAATATCAGCGTAACCAGCCAAAGAAACCACCCCTTCTTGGATACGTGCCCCCCCCGAATCGTTTAAGCCAATGACAGGAGCACCATTTTTCATGGCCATATCCATGATTCTACAAATTTTTGCAGCGTGTGTTTCCGACAAAGAGCCACCTAGTACTGTAAAATCTTGTGAAAAAACATAAACCAAACGTCCGTGAATGGTACCATAACCTGTTACAACACCATCACCTGGAAATTTTTGTTTATCCAAACCAAAAGAGGTTGCACGGTGTTCTACAAACTGACCAATTTCATTGAATGAGTTTTCATCCAATAAAAGTGTTAGTCGTTCACGAGCAGTTAATTTTCCGCCTTGGTGTTGTTTATCAATTCGTGCTTGTCCGCCACCCAATTGAGCAGCTTCTCTACGAGCAATTAGTTCTTCTTTGTTTTTCATTTTAGCGTGCGTAATGTTTTAAATCAATAGGCGTAATAATATGTAAGGATTTAACAAATATAATGATTTAGCTGAAACGATTAAGAAAGGTGCATAAAAGTTTTCTTCGCCAACAATTCATCTTGCGATTCGCGGTAGTTAGGGTCGTCTACACAGCAATCAACCGGACAAACAGCTGCACATTGAGGTTCATCATGAAAACCTTCACATTCCGTACATTTATCAGGGACGATGTAGTAAATATCCATATCAATTGCGTCAAACTCTTCGTCTGCGTTAACATCTTTACCGTCCAAAGTTGTTATCATTCCAGTTAATGAAGTTCCGTCAGAATAGCGCCATTGAGCACCACCTTCATAAATTGCATTGTTTGGACATTCCGGCTCGCAAGCACCACAATTGATGCATTCATCGGTAATAACTATTGCCATTTTTTGATTCTTAAATTTTGCGCAAATATACTGAAAATTTAATGAAAATACCTGATTTTAGTTATTGGATTTGCTAATTAGAATTAGTATGAATAAGGTTTTTTTTCTTCAAGAAATTTTTAAAAACAACTCTACTACTTGTTAACTTCAAAAAACATTCAAGAACAAGAGAACAAAAAAAGCGACCTACTCTAAATTTTTAGTATGTTTGGTTTTTATTACAACTTTTATGAAAATACTAACTGAATCATCATTGCTTTTTTGGCTTTTATGCTTTATGCTTGGTATTTTGCTGTTTGAGTCGCCTTTTGTAGTAGGTTTTACACTGTTTTCTATCTTTTTAATGCTAAGCGCACTTGTTTTTAGGAAAAGACTTGAAAATTTTCAATTTTATCTACTATTTGGTCCACTGTTTACTTTGTCGGGATACTTAATGATGAACAATTATTATCCTTTGGAGAATAAGGAATTAGGACAGGTTGAAACCTATTATACAGGTAAAATCGTTGAGCAGATGAGCAATGATAAAACGTGGAATTCAGCGTTGGTAGAACTCCAATCCATTCGTAAAAACAAAACATGGGAGCCTACATCTGAAAAAGTCCTTTTAGTGATTGAAAATTCAGGGATTACGTATGCTAAAAATGATCTTCTACTTTTTAATGGAATATTTAATACCATTCAAGTGCGCAATAATCCTGGAGAATTTAATGCAACCATGTATTGGCTATCAAAAGGAGTGCGCTACCAAGCATTTATTGGTGAAAATCAAATACGTGTTCTACAAACAGGTACTTTAAATTGGTTGGAAAATGTATTGGAACAATCACGCAATTATTCTAACAAAATGCTTGAAGAATGGATAGGTGAGGCTGACGCTCCTTTGATAAAAGCTATTTTGTTGGGCGATAAAAGTGATATAGATATTCAAACAAAAAGAGCGTTTATCAATACTGGAACCATGCACATGTTGGCTGTTTCTGGATTGCATATTGGTGTGATTGTGATGTTGTTGGGTTTGTTTTTTAAATACCTGTTTTTTCATAGGGGGAGACACATTGCATCCATCATCATGCTAGTAACTTTATGGTTTTATGCTTTTTTGACAGGGTTTTCAGCATCGGTTGTTAGGGCTGTTGTGATGTTTAGCATACTAATTCTTGCTCGATTTATAAACCGGGATTACCAACCTATCAACGCTTTGTCGCTATCTGCTTTTGTAATTTTACTCATCAATCCTTTATCTATTTACGATATTGGATTTCAGTTATCGTATTTAGCTATGGTGGGCATTTTTGTATATTATCCACTATTAGAATCAGTGTTAACAATTAAGAATAAATTTATAACAACGGTATGGCAAGGAACCGCCGTTGGTCTTGCTGCACAAGTGTTTACTGTGCCAATTTCATTGTATTATTTTTACCAATTTCCTAATTATTTTTTTCTATCGAACTTGGGTGTGATGCTTTTTTCGGGAATCATGTTAGGTTTTTCTATTGCTTTGCTACTTATTGGGAAGGTTGCCATAATTGCAGCTCCAGTTGGTTGGATTTTAGCTTTGTCGTGTGTTGTATTTGTTGGTTTTATTGCATGGATTGAAACGTTTTATGGAGCAGTAGCTTTGGGGTTTTCACCATCTGTATGGTGGGTTTTGCTCACTTATATATTGGTGTTAATTGCCATTCAATGGGTTGAGCGGTTAAAATGGATTTGGGTGGGATTGGGTGTATTGCCTCTTTTGGTATGGATACAATTGGAACGCTATGATAATTTAAACAAACAAGAATGGTTGATTTTTAATACCAATCACCCAACATTGCTGATTAATAATGCAGGGCAGCAAATGTGTTTTTATGGTGGGGGAGAGAAGGGAAAGAAAAATGCACTCAGATTGGTGGATGATTACCAAAAATTACATCCTGGAAAAGTGGAGTTTCTGCCTTTGGAAAAAGGAGTTTATCAAGTTTTTTCAAATCAAAAAAACACATTGCAAATTATTAATAAAATAAGTTTTTTAGAAATAAAATACAAAAACGATTCCTATGCGTTGGTAGTGAATAATTCGATTAAAGAATTAGAAGAATTTAGCCGCAAAAGCAAACTAATTACAATGCAACCCTTAGAAGTAGCTGCTACTTTTCATGATTTAAGCAAAGGAGCATTGAGAGTGGAGTTGTAAAAAAAAGCGCTGGACAATCCAACGCTCTTTAAAATTATTAATATTTCTTTAACGTAGTTCCATCTGAGTAGAGAATCACTTTTAATCCCGGGTAGTTTTCATCCACCTCCTGACCAAGTATATTCATAACTTTTAATATTTGTTTAGAACTTCTGGTATTATCAATAGCTATTGGGTCATAATATTTATAAAACCCATCTTTATCTGTTTGTTTTAAACGGTAATAATTGATGGTTCCTTCTGTATATTCAGCATGAGAAAAATTATATTTCATAGGACAATCACCACAGGCATCAATTCTTGATACATTTTCCCAAACACCTTTATTTAAGTCTGAAGACCATTCAATATTAAAGTAATCATTGTTTTTTTCAGAATTCGTTTCCCAAGATAGTGTATTGAAGCCTTTAATATTTTTGCCTGTGAAAGAAATTAAATCAACAGATAGTACAACAGGTGTACAGCCTAATACAGCCGAACCACCAAATGATAAATTGTAAGGCTGACCTGAATTAGAGTAATTATCCACTAACAAAATATAAACATCATTAGAAGAAACATTCATAGCATTAACCCAGCCATCACCAAAAGAGTTT
>JAKQEZ010000148.1 GCA_029558435.1 Bacteroidota bacterium | reverse complement strand
AAATCCTGATTCTACTTCTTTAACAACTGCTAACTTAAAGGACATTGAATAATCCTTTTGACTACGTTTTAAATAAACGTTTTTTTCTCCTTTTTCCATAACGATAAAAAATTGTGTATCGCTATTTCAGGACTAGACAATAAAAAACTTAAAAAACCTCTGCATTATTTTGTGTAGAGGTTTTTTTGTGGGGTTCGTGAATCGCCTTTTAAAAATCGGTTATTTACCTGAATTTTCTATGATGGCGATTTCTTCTTCGGTTAACTCATAAAGCTGATAAACCATTTGGTCTATTTGGGTTTCTAAATCGAATGAATGCTCCGTGGAAACAATATCATAATAGCAACCGTAGGAGCGATTTTATTCAATCCAATCAAATAGGTATTTTTCATTGTATTCAACATTAAATTTTTGTAAAAGATTCAAATATTCCTCTTTAAATGTTTTCTTTTTATGGTGCTGTTCTTGATTATTGATATAAGCAATGACATTATCTAATTGTGATTGAGCGTAGGAAAATGCACCAAATCCTTCTTGCCATTGAAATTTACCGATTAAAAATCTTTTCTCATTGATCCATTTTGATGAATTAGCCTTAATGTCTCTGACTAAATCGGAAACGGCAATGTTTGGTTTTATGCTAACAAGAATATGTATATGATCCGGCATTCCCCCGATGGCATAAACTTTTTGTTCTTTTCCGTTTACAATTCCACAGATGTATTTGTGCAATTCGTCCATCCATTTTTTTTGAATTAGATTTTCTCGTCCTTTTACGGTAAATACGATGTGTAAATATATTTGGGTAAATGTGTTTGCCATTATTAATTATTTTTTTTATTTTGAATCGTCCACATGGGTTATATTATGATTTCACCCCGTTGGGGTTTTATTATGATTTCGCCTATTATGATTTCGCCTATTATGATTTCGCCTCACTGAGGCTTGGTTTGACTGTTTCATTTTTCTATTATGATTTCACCCCGTTGGGGTTTTATTATGATTTCGCCTATTATGATTTCGCCTCGCTGAGGCTTGGTTTGACTGTTTCATATTTTCTATTATGATTTCGCCTCGCTGAGGCTTGTGTTGTATGTTTTATTGTTTTCATATTATTATTTCGCCCCGCTGGATTCTATTATGATTTCACCCCGTTGGGGTTTTATTATGATTTCGCCCACTGAGGCTTGGTTTGAATGTTTTTTGTTTTTATATTATGATTTCGCCTCGCTGGATTCTATTATGATTTCACCCCGTTGGGGTTTTATTATGATTTCGCCCCGCTGGGGCATTTTTAATTGCACTTGCTCCATAGGAGCTACATCATAATAGCATCATAGGTGCGTTATCACAATAGCACCCGTAGGTGCGACATCATAATAGCACCCATAGGTGCGATATATTTATTGTCCATTCCCCTCCACAATTTTTATTTCGTCATCCGTCAATTCATATAGTTGATAAACCATTTGGTCTATTTGGTTTTCTAAATCGGTGGTGTCTTCGTTTGTTTCTTTTTTTGCCAATATTTCTTCAACTAAAGTAATGAATGGTTGTTGGTCAGATTGGGAAATATTTGGAATAGGAATGTTTTCAAAAAAAACCTTACGAAGTTCCCTCGTACCACCTTGTAACTCTGGACAATTTTCACGAATCCAACGATGAGAAATTTTTGAATTGAGGAAGCTTAGTAAAAACTTCAACGAGCAAGATTTACTTGTCAAAATATATCCTTTGTCATTGGTAAAATATTGTTTGTTATCAAAAATAAAAGGCAAAAACAAGGTCATATTAGGATACATTATCTTCTCCTTCTCAAATTCTTCTACATACGCACAGTTTCTTAAATTGTATGGCGTATCGCCCTTGTCATATCTTGCACTAATTTTTCCCCAATGTTCGTCTAAATATTGTTTTATGATAGGATAATTTTCAACATTAATTTTTTCTACAACTTTCCCATTCGGAGTTTTATAACCATTATGTGTGTTTATCAACCACAAATCTGCAAATTCTGCTTTGTAGCGTTTTACATCTCTTCCTCGCAATATTGGTTTAATGATTTCAGCACTTTTAGGGTCTTGGGCAATCAATTCATCTTTCTTTTTGCCATCTATAATAAACGCTTCGTTGTAACCTGTTTTTATTCCGTAGTTAATTTGTATATCCCATTCTTTTAGCGGTTTGCCTATGCGTTCTATTTTGGTTTTAATACTCTGCTCTATCGGGCTGGCAATGGCCCAGCTTTCATCAATTTTAGGATGAATAGAAAGTGTTTTGGAATGAAAATCTTCCAGATTGGTTACATTTTTCTCTTTGCTTATATCAATGGCACTAAATGAGTTTTGAAAGCTTTGTTTTTGGAACAACAAAATATTAGAGTCAACGGTAGCTTCTTCAAAAATTCCACTTCCCAAGTCTATCAATAAGATTGGTTGGGTTTCAGTTAAGAAATAATTTCGGGTGGTTTTGCCATAATTTGCTCGCATCCATTTGTTAGAAGTTATATACGCTAAATACCCCTTGTTTTTGAGGATGCTATTGCCCTTTTCATAGAATAAAGAATAAATATCTCCCGTCTTTTCGTAGGTTTTGTATTCAAATCGTTTCAATTGCTCCGATATTTCTTTCATGGCTTGCAATTGGATATAAGGCGGATTTCCAATAACACAATCAAAACCCACAAAATCGCCATCATCATTCAGCACTTCGGGAAATTCAAAACGCCATTCAAAAGCGTTTTCAAAAATTTTGTTGGCTTTTATTTCTTCAATTTCGGTTTCAAGTTTTTTAGTTTCTTCTGTTAGTTGTGTTACTTTTTTGTTCCAATCGGCTTTTTCCTTTTTGCTCATTTCAAAAAGTTGCCCCTGATTGGTCATTTGATACAAGTCGCCTGAAAGTTTGCGTAGCTTTTTGACTTTCGGGTCGTTCAACGAAATTTCACTTCTAAAATCCGATTTTATGTCGGCAATCAGTCGTTCCATTTCTCTTTTCTGTTCCTTGCTTTCAGCGTTTCGGTAAGTGTCAACGGCTATACGGTAGCTGTCAATTGTCCACTTACTTTTTTTGAGTGCTTGTTTCAGGTCGGCATCAATGGCAAATCGGCTTACCAAAGAGTTTCCACATTTTATGTTGATGTCAATATTCGGAAGTGTTTCAAGTTCGGTGGCGTTCTTGTAATAAGCATTTTTCAAAAGTTCAATCCACAAACGCAAACGGCAAATTTTTACGGAGTTGGAATTGATGTCCACTCCGAAAAGGCAGTTTTCAATTATGGTTTGCTTTTCGTGGAAAAGCGTTTCCTGTATGCGTTGACTTTCTTTGTGGCTTGGGTTATATTCAAAAAGTTCGCCTTCTTCGTCAGTTACAATCAGCTCATCATTTACCACTTCCACATGATATTCTTTCAGGCGTTTTCCTTCACGGTCCTGCAGAATTTTCAAGTCGTTTTTAACGGCAATCATTTCATTGAGTGCCGAAACCAAAAAGTGACCTGAACCCACGGCAGGGTCACAAATTTTGATGCTGTTTACAATGTTGTTGGCTTCTTTTCGGTC
>JAKQEZ010000117.1 GCA_029558435.1 Bacteroidota bacterium | reverse complement strand
TATCAAAGGCAAAGAACGGTAACTTTTTCCAACTCGGTTGAGAGTAGTTTTGTATTCTGCAATAGTTTCTTGAATTTCATCTGCTGTTACATTTCTAACCGTTGTAATTTCTTTGAAACGGGTGTTGAGCATCGCATTTTCCGCTTGATAAAACAACGGATTTTCTTGTCCAAGGTTTTTGACATAGGTAAATGCTTTGCGCGCAGTTGGATAATCATTGTTTTCTACACAAATGATTCCGAGGTCATACACACGTCTTCCATTTAGTTGTAAACGTTTATCCAGTGCTTGTTCTTGTATTAATGCGGCTGGAAAATCGCGACTTTGAATAAACAACCAAGTTACCATTTCTGCAGCTCGTACATCGTTTGGATTTTTTTGAGCACGTGTCAACAATTCTGTTTTTAAAATAGCGTATTCTTCCGATGATTTGTTGTTAAAATCTATAACACGCGACAATATCGTTTGAACGGTTTCTGTATAACCACTGTTAAAATCAATTAAATTCAGGTATTCTTGCACCATTTTTTTGGTTTCCTTGTTGGCGCCGTAGTATTCTGCAAATTGAAAATTCAGTGGATATGCGTCTTTGAGCATGCTTCGCCCTTTGGTAATGGTTTGAAAAGCCCATTCGTTTTTCCCTTTAGCTTTAAAGGCATTGTATAAATTGATAACAGCCGTTGGATTGGGTGAAAGTTCTGCTACCAAGGTTTTGTAAATTTTTTCGGCTTTATCGTTTTGTTGATTCTCTTCGTAAAATTGCCCCAACATTACACTGTATTCAGCTTCGCCTCTGGAGTTTTCAATTTGTTGTTTAAGTAATTTTTCAATTGATTTTTGATCGTTTTCATTGAGCAAACAAGCATAATAGCGGTCAAAATAGGTTTTTATTGGATTTTTTTTGTACAGCTTTTCATAGTATGCTTTTGCCTTGTCTAATTCACCATTGTTGTAGTAATAATCGGCTAATTGAACATCAGTTGCAGGTTGCGCATAGCATGAAAATGTCCCACCAAAAAGTGTGAAAACCACCACCATTATGCAACTAAAAATTTTACGCATGCTACTACCAATCATAAGCTAAAGATACAAAACATTTTAATTGGAAGTATGTGATTGGGCTAATGCTATTTTTAATTCATCTAAAAATTGACATACAGCTTCGTTGGATTTGGAATAATTGTCAAAACTTTTTTTCTTGGTAAACAAATAGCGTTTGTATTGCTTGTCGATGGTAATCAATTCGTTTTTTTCAAAATCCAAATATTCGTCGTATTTTTCTGGTCGTCCTTTTCCTTCTTGGATGTCTTTTTTGAGTTTTTCCAAGGCCTGCATTTTGTCAACCAACAGCGTAGGAAAAAAAGCATGTATGCGTTTTAACTCATCCATTCCTTGATTACACTGCTTAAATTGATCCAACTTGATGGCTAAACTCATAGGCACATATCTATCGTCGTAAAGCAGACTAATGGAATCAATGGTGGTGTGACAAATGGCTGAAATGCTGTCTATTTTTTTAATATCGGCTTCATTCCACGATTTCTTAATGCTATCCAGTGATGTTTGCAACTCTTGCACTTTTTTTAGCTGTTCTCCTTTTTTTAAATCGGAACAAGCAACTAAAAACAATAGGGATAAGATGACTAAAAAATTGCGTTTCATGACCAGCAAAAATAGTGTGCTTGTACAAAAATACGGAATTTTAAACAGATTAAAAATTATTTTTTGGCGTATTTAAGAGCTGTAAATAACCAATAAACGCTAAAAATACTTGCCACCACACAACAAATGGTTAAAAAACTAGGTGAGAGTAATGGATTTTCTTTGGTTGAAATGTAAAAATATCCAGTTATTAATGCAATAAAAACATACAAACCGCTAAAAATGAACACTCCTTTTTCTTTCAATAAGGATGTAGCTTTGTTTTGTTGA
The DNA here is from genome assembly GCA_029558435.1 of Bacteroidota bacterium. The sequence continues at coordinate 487 of JAKQEZ010000117.1, read as the reverse complement.
GGCAACAAGGATTGTTCTGCATTGATTTGGTGCATAATTCGCGATTTCAACGCATCATTTGCTTTGAGTTGGGTGCCTAACAACTGTTTTTTTAAATCTTGCTCGTCCATACTATTCTACGGTTAAATATTCTTTCAATTTTTGACGCGATCGGTGCAATTTTATCTTCACATTGCTTTCGGTTAAACCAACCACTTCGGCAATTTCTTTGATGGGTTTTTCATCCAAATAATACAACGTTACAATGGTTACCTCATCTTTTGGCAATTGATTTAATGCAACTTCTAATCGGTTTAAATTTTCTTCTTTTTCAATCAATGTTGCATTGTTCTCTTCACTAACTCCTGTATTTTCATCAACTTCTACTGTTTTTAATTGATTTTGTTTGATGAAATTCAAGGCAGTATGGTAAACAATTCGGTAAAACCACGATGAAAATTTACTTGTTGCCCGAAATGTGTGCAGGTTGTGAAATGCTTTTACAAAT
>JAKQEZ010000113.1 GCA_029558435.1 Bacteroidota bacterium | reverse complement strand
CCTTGGACGAAACTATTGAAAAAACAGATGCATCCATTGCCGTATTTTGTAAAGAATTGGGGATAGAAACACCTTTTTAATAGGTATTTTAAAAAATGGATAAGTTCAAAAATAAATACCGCATACCGTCAGCCCGATTGCAAAATTGGGATTATGGCAGCAATGGCGCCTATTTTATTACCATTTGCACCCAAAACAGGGAACATTTTTTTGGTGAAATTGTGGATGGAAAAATGCAATTGAACGAATTGGGACAATTGGCAGAAAAATATTGGTTGGAAATACCCGATCATTTTCCATTTATTGAATTGGGAAATTTTGTGATAATGCCCAACCATACGCATGGGATATTGATTTTGGATTCCGATTCCGATACCGGTTCCGATACCGGTTCCAATTGTAGAGACGCGATTAATCGCGTCTCTACAATTGGAACCACCGCCGATAATACCACCACCGGCGGCGTTACAGGAAATAAAAATCCGATGTTGCACCAAAATATTTCCCGAATTATTCGATGGTACAAAGGACGTTGTTCGTTTGAAATGCGTAAAATCCACGCCGATTTTGCCTGGCAATCCCGTTTTCACGACCATATTATTCGTGATACACCATCATTTAAACGCATACAAACCTATATTGATAACAATCCAATGAATTGGAATAAGGATAAATTTTATGAAAACAACAATTAATAAAAACCAAAACATACCACCAATCCGCTTCCCTGAATTTACAGGCGAATGGGAAAAGAAGAAATTAGGTGAAGTGGCAACAAATAAATCAGGTAAATACAACCCCGAAAAAGAGTCTAGTTCTGTAAAATGTATAGAATTAGAACATCTTTCTTCTGAAACTGGACAATTAATTGGTTATATAGATGGAAAAAAATCTGGAAGTATAAAAAATACATTTGAGAAAGGTGATGTGCTTTTTGGGAAGTTACGACCTTATTTGAAAAAGTATTTATTGGCACCATTTGATGGTGTTTGCTCTTCAGAGATTTGGGTTTTAAAAGGCATGAAGATATCAAATGATTTTTTGTATAGAATTGTTCAAACAGATAGGTTTATTGATTTAGCTAATCAATCAAGTGGGTCAAAAATGCCTAGAGCTGATTGGAATGTAATTGAAAAAGGTGTCTTTTCCTTCCCCTCTCTCCCCGAGCAAACCAAAATTGCCTCCTTTCTCACAGCCGTAGATGAAAAAATACAAGCCCTCAAACAAAAGAAAAACGGGCTGGAGCAATACAAAAAAGGGGTGATGCAGAGGATATTTTGTCTGCACCATGATTCACTTGATGTACATGATGAACATGATTTTGAAGAAGAAACTCAAGAAAATACCCAAGAAAAAAATCAAGGCAATCAAGAAAATCATAAAAAATCAAGGTTCAGACAGTTGCGATTCAGACAAGATGACGGCAGCGATTTTCCAAAATGGGAAGTGAAAAAGTTGGGGGAGGTGTGTTTTGAACATCAATTAAAGAATAAAAACAATGAAACAAATGAGGTGTTTTCAGTCGCAAAACATAAAGGAGTAATAAATCAAATTGAACATTTAGGTCGTTCATTTTCTGCAAAAGAAATTTTTCACTATAAATTAATTTATCCGGGAGATTTAGTTTATACTAAAAGCCCTACATCTGATTTTCCTTTTGGAATTATAAAGCAAAATAGAACAGGTCGAATTGGTGTTGTTTCACCATTATACTGTGTATTTAAACCACAAACTTATGCTTTAGGTTATATTCTTCACGAATATTTTAATTCTGCAATTAATACCTTGAATTATTTAAGCCCATTAGTACAAAAAGGTGCTAAGAATACAATGAATATAAATAATGATACATTTATGAATGGTGCAAGGCTTTTGTTACCAACAGATGAAAAAGAACAAGAAAAAATTGCTAATTTTCTATCTGCGTTAGACGAAAAAATAAATCGTACCCAAACGCAAATAGAACAAACAGAAAGGTGGAAAAAAGGGTTGTTGCAACAAATGTTTGTGTAAACCACAATGTATCAAATGGATAATTTTAAAAATAAATACCGTATAACGTCGGCCCGATTACAAAATTGGGGTTTTGGATTAAATTCCAATTCCGATTCCAATTCCAATTGTAGATACGCGATTAATCGCGTATCTACAATTGGAATCGCCGTCAATAATCCATTAAATTGGAATAAAGATAAATTTCATGGCTAAACAATCCGAACAAATATTAGAAGAACAATTAGTAG
>JAKQEZ010000103.1 GCA_029558435.1 Bacteroidota bacterium | reverse complement strand
CTTCTATCTCCGCCAAAAACGAATTTTATTCGTTTTTTATTTTTAAATTTAACTCACAAAAATTCGTTTTGGCTCGCCTCGGTGCAAAATCGAAACTTTTAGCTTCGATTTCCCCGCCTTCGGCAATACCCAAAACGTTATGGCTAATGCTAAAAAGACAGACACCAAAAAATAATGAGAAATGAAAACAACAATTCTACTTTCAATTCTTTTACTTCCCTCAATTCTCTTGGGACAAGTAATTAATCATTTTGACAACATAGATTCAAAATGGAATGTTGCGAAAACCTATCCAGCCGCAAATCAACAAAATCCAAACTTTGTGGCGACAACGACAACAGTTTACGGCTTTCAAGGCGACACTTTAATCAATAACGAACAATGGTTTAAGCTCTATTCAACGAGTGACTCATTGTTTCAAAGTAATCTTTTATATCGTGGTTTGCTTAGAGAAGAAAACGACAAAGTATTCTATCTTGACACACTAAACCAGCTTGATACCTTGTATGACTTCTCTTTGAATGTTGGCGACAGTGTTCTGTTTGACATATATGGAATGTTTCCCGAATGGCTTCAGGTGGTTAATGTTGACAGCGTTCTAATAAACGGAGATTATTACAGACGACTAAAATTTGTCGAACCAACAATAAACGCATTTGATGAACTGAACGAAATATGGATAGAAGGAATTGGAAGTATTCACGGACCACTTTTCCCAAATTTTCCTGTAAAGTTTAGCCAAGAAATGCCAGATTCAATGTTGGTATCTTGCACATTTTCGAATAATCAGCAAGTTTGGCAACACCAAAGTTACCCAAGCTGCTATGTAAACATTGTTCTAAGTGTTGACCAGTTGGAGCTTTCTGACTTCAAAATTTACCCCAATCCATTTACAGACAGAATTCATATAGAAAACAACGGACTACAACAATATGGATTAAGTGTATTGAACAGCTTAGGACAGACAGTTAAACAAATACAAGTCAATAATGACTATCAAACTATTGACTTGTCAGAATTGAAAGCAGGTATTTACTTTTTAAGAATTGAAAGTCGAGAGAACACCAAAACAATGAAAATTATAAAAAAGCACTAAGCCATAACAGGCGTTTGGCTCAATGGCGGGTGACGTGGTTAATTGAACATTCTACCTCGCATCAACTTTTGTGGTGTATTGACAATTTTGTGCTCCGAAATCCGCCACTGGTCATATTGCAACCGTTTATCCGAAATTCATCAATAAACTTTCTATCACGAAATATTAGTAACAACTTTAAGTGTACTTATGAAAAACAGGGAAGAAATAATTAAAAACTACCTTGAAGGTTATAATAGTTTTGATGTTTCAAAAAT
>JAKQEZ010000732.1 GCA_029558435.1 Bacteroidota bacterium | reverse complement strand
CAATACAGCAACCGCTTTGCGGTTGTTGTTCTGATATGTCTGAAAGAAATTATTTTTTACATTCTGTCTTTACTTAATTTTTTGTGTCTGAAATATATGAACTTTCTGTTTAGCACGGTCGGTTGTAATATAGCCGCTAACGGTTGCGTGTATGAAACGTTTGGCATTTCGAAGCGATTTTCTATCAAGTTACAACTACTTTTGATACGAGCTGAAACGCTTGATAAACCACTGACTGCCAAATGTTTTATACACGTTGTTAGCGTTTCGTTGTTTATTTTTCCAGTCATTTTATCTTTCATTTTTGCTGCATTGTCTTTCTGTCCGTGCGTTTGGGTAGGCAAGCTCTTTGGCTGGTTTTGGACGTGCGTTGGCATTTTCGAGCGACCAGCCAATGTGCTTGACTACGAAGTGTGGGCTATTCAATCAATTGTCCTATTTTATTCACTACTTTGTATTCAATATCTTCAAACTCGTTGAAATGTGCTTTACCGCACTTTATTTTCAGTTGTTCGTCTCTGCCTAATTTTGATAAATCAACTTGTGGCGAACCTGTGTCTTTGGTTTCTGCTACAAAATATATTTTCTTGTCGCCCTCAAAAACTATTGCCCAATCGGGATTATAATTGCCAATTGGTGTTGGAATCTTAAACCAGTTTGGTAGCTTGAAATAGAATTTAACTTGTTCGCTTGTTTCACAATCTTGTGCAAATCTGCTTTCTACTCCCGAATCTAAAGGAATGTATTCTTCATAAATTGTTTTTGAATTGTCGGCAACTTTAAAAGCGAAATCGTTTAAGTAAACTTCAAAATCTTTATCATCAAATAATTCAAGTGTGTAATATTCTGTATCTCCAATTTTATGGTATTTTATTCCGTCAATCATTAAATCGTACAAGGTGCGTTTAATGGCTTGTGAAGCTAAATCGAGGAATAATTGCGGATTAATTAAAATATCATTAATCCTGCTCGATTTGCTTAATATTTCTTGAATTGTTGAGCGTGTTAATTCGGTTTTGCTTTGAATGTAACCTAAAACATCGGGGATTTTCCATGAATAACCGCCATACGATTCTATTTTGTCGCCAACATACGAAGTTCCAACGCCTTCATCGGTCATTGTTACTGATACTTTTGTCGAACGAATTGATGGGGCTTTTATTTCGGGAATTTCTTTGATTGCTTTTGCTGCAAGTGTAATCAAATCGTTTGTTGAGTAATCAACACGATAAGTGGTTTTGGTTTTAATCTTCTCCCAAATTTCGAGAAAACGTGGGTCGGCTTCAAAACCTTTGCGGTATTTGATTTGTGTACGGTCTTTGGAATTTTTAATCCTACCTGTAAACTTTACGCCACAATCTTCTTCAATTTCTTTTTGAAGTGCTTTTGCAAAATCGTCATACGATTCGTTTGCAATAACAGTCAAACGGTTTATTGTTTGGTCGTAAATTCGTTTTCCATCTTTATCAACGGCAAGTCGTAAACCTCGACCAATTTCCTGACGTTTTTTAATCTCTGATTTTGTTTCGTTAAGTGTACAAATCTGAAATACGTTTGGATTATCCCAACCCTCACGCAAGGCTGAATGTGAAAAGATAAAACGCAAAGGATTTTCAATATCCAATAGTTTTTCTTTGTCTTTCATTATAAGGCTGTAAGTATCATCATCGGCTTGGGTTTCGCCCGATGTGTCTTTCATTTTCCCTTTCTTATCTTGCGAAAAATAGCCGTTGTGTATTTCTTCAATTGCGAATTTATCCAGCGTTTTAAATGCTGGTTTTGCAATTAGCTCTTTATATATTTCCTCGAACCATTGAGCAAATTTGCCATGAGTTGGATTTCCAGAAGCATCGTATTGTCTGTAGTTTGCAACTTTATCAATAAAGAAAAGCGATAAAACTTTAATTC
>JAKQEZ010000091.1 GCA_029558435.1 Bacteroidota bacterium | reverse complement strand
CCAATACCGTGAAACAATAACATCTGGTTTTTCTTTTTGCAAGATGCGTCCTACTTTCAACCAATTGAATGGATTGTATGAATGGATGAGACTTCTAATTTTTAAACCTTTGGGTGCTGGTTCATTGGTGTATTGGCTTTTTCCAGGAAACAACAAAGAAGGGTATTGTTTTTTATAGGAAATGATGGTTACATCGTGTCCTTCATTTTGCAATACTTCTGCTAAACGTTCATTAAATGTTGAAATGCCTCCACCTCTTAATGGATGGGCTGAGCCTACTATGTATATTTTCATCCTTCACAAAGATATAACCAAAAGTTTGAAATAGAACACCAATCAACACAATAGCCCAATTGTTTTATTGTTCTGCTACTATTTTATCGTAATCAAATCCGGCGCGCAACAAAGCTCTTTTTGCAGCTTCAAGGGCAATAGGAGCATCATTGTGTGGATGAATGGGAGTTAAGGTAACGTTGCCCAATTGTTCTAAAATTTCCTCTCGTTGTTGCACGGTCATTGCTTCACAAGCATCATACATTCCCCCTTCTTCTTCCTCTTTTATATCATGAATTTCCAACACGTGTTTTAGCACTTTAATCAACTCTGGAGTGGGCGATGGCACCATTAACGATGTGATGGCTCCGTGCTCTAAACGCAATTGAGCAGCTAATGGCAATGGCACATTGTTGTTGGCTTTTTGAGCTGCCAAAAACAAAATTTTTTCTTCCATTTTTATGTGTGTCAACAAACGCGCTCTAAATTCTTGGTAATACGTATCGTTAACTTGTTCGATGTTTTCAATTGCTTTTTCTAAAATAGCTTCTATTTGGCGATGGTCGTCGGTAAAATAATGGTACAATGGTTTTTCCATGATGCAGATGTATTGGTTAACAAAAATACGCATAATTATGGTAGTTATTTATGAATATTAAAAAACAAAAAAACGGCTTCCATTTCTGAAAGCCGTAATTTATCAGTGTTTGTTGTTTTATTCTACTACCAACAAGTTTGTTTTTATGGGTGCTCCATCAACGCTCACTTTAATTAAGTAGCTTCCCTTTTTCAAGTTGGACAAATCCAATTTGCCTTGGGTTGTTTTTTCAAATGTTTGATGCATGATTTCTTTACCTGATAGGTCAAACAAATACACTTGCGCCACTGATGCTTCTATTTCTGAAAACAAAACAGTTACTTCGCCCGATGTTGGGTTGGGGAAAATAGCCGCTGGTCCCATCAACGCTGTTGTGTTTTGCTCTTCGTTTGCAATCATTGAACTTCTACTAGATGGTGTAGCAATTAATGGTAAAATTACTGGAGTAATTTCTCCGTTTATAA
>JAKQEZ010000044.1 GCA_029558435.1 Bacteroidota bacterium | reverse complement strand
TCCACTCCAATTCAAACAAGCATATTTTAAACTCTTAGGATTGCTATCTGTGAGAAATACCGATATGGAATTGACCTTGAAATATTCACCATTTTTATCTAAAAAATCAGCATTATGCAACGCATTAAGCAACAACAATAATTTTTCTTCATTCAATGAAAGCTCTGTTGCTAAAAGGTTTGCCGTTTTTGCTTCTTGCAAGTTGTCAAACAAATTGAGTTTACAAGCTGTGCTTACAGCCATATATTTCCAATGTTCCGTAAAAAACGATTTGAGTTTATCTCTCATAAATTCGTCCATTTATAAAAGTTAAACCTGTCATATAGTTTATCCAATTGTCTTTTGTGTAAACTTTCTTATTTATGCTGAAATGATAAAACGCAATAAACATATCGTGGGTAATGAAAAGTGTTGTCCCATTATCGGTTGAATTTTCGTTAATGAAGTTCGTTATTCTGTAATTCAACTCGTCAATGTTAGGCATACCGGGAATTTCTTCACCTTTCATAAATCGCTTATACATTTCGTCAAAGCCATATTGAAGATAAAATTCCCCTGCAATTTTTTCGTCTAAAATATGCAGCCCTGGCGCACCTAAAGCGCTTGTTTCAATGATTTCTATTGAACTTCCATAGCCTTTGGCAATAAATTCAGCCGTCTGAACACAACGCCCAACAGGACTAGTAAAAATTTTATTTAATTTCTTTTTAGCTAATTTTTCGCCAAAACTATGGGCGTTTTGTTTTCCTTTATGGTTTAGTAATATTTCATTTCCGAAAGAACCTTTCGGAATATCATCTCTGTCAGCGTGGCGAAGCAAAAGCGATATTTTTTCGTTTACTTTCATTTAGTTTGGTTTACGCATATTGCAGGTTTTACATAAATCTCTTTTCTTGTAGTTCCTTACAAGGTTTTGGTAAATGTTACTTTGCAACACTTCTTCAATGCTTGTGTTTTCAATATTCCCGAAATCACCAAGTGTATTTCGCTGTTCGTCTGGAGCACAACAAGGTGAAATTTTACCTGTGGCAGCTACCCAAAGTTCTTTTTCTAAAAATGGACATTCGTAGCTTTCGGGGATTTCTTTGTTTTCGTTTTTCTGCAATGGAATGATATTTTCCAAAATCACTTTTTCGCCATTGGGTTTGAGGAATTTCTCTTGTGCTTCATTCGCTTGTTTTACATATTCATTCCATTGCAAAATACTTTCAGGCGTTGCTTTCATTGACAAAAATTTAATTTCATCAAAGTGTGCCCAAAGCTGATGTCCTTTTACTCTGTCAACTCCAAGTTGTGAAGCCAATTTCACGATGTCTGCCAATTCGTGCATATTGTTTTGCATAAAAGTTAGTTGGAAAGTAACTCGGCAGTAATAACCTGTATTTGCATAGTGTTCATCACGAATGCGAATAAACTCTTTCACATTTGAAACGGTTTGTTCAAAGTCAATTCCCTTCATTACTTCTTGTGCCGTTTTCGCTGTTGCACCATTCCAACTTATTTTTACGTCTGTTGTAATTGGCACAATTAGTTTCGCCCATTCAGTGACGGTTTTCTCTGTTGTTCTAGGAAATGTTCCATTGGTAGTTAAGTTCATTTTGATGTTGTATTTGTAACACAACTCAACGAAATGGGCAAAATGCTTATAGATTAACGGTTCGCCCATTGTGGACGGTATCATTTCTGTTACTCCGATTTTCTTGGCTTGCTCAAAAATGGGTTCTAACCATTCTTTAGGCATTCTACGATGTTTACCGCCTAATTTCTCTTTGATATAAGTCGAAAATGGACTGTGTTCTTCGCACATTGTGCAACTCAAATTACAGTCTTCGGGGTTTGTGTCAATTGTAACACGCCAAAGTTTGAACTCGTTTTTGGGAATATACTTTTGATAAATCATTTCTAATTCTTTGCAATGGTCTTGAATGTTTGGAACGCTTCCGTCAGCCGAATACAAATAACCACGTTCACCAAAAGTTTTCATTTTGTCGGGATTTGAAACTGCGAATTTCATCTGCTCTGCTAACGAATTTATATTGCGATGTTCAAACAAAAGTCCGTTTATTTTATGCTCAACGTATTCTTTCATTCCCCCAAAGTCGGCAGTGATTACAGGAACTTTGCACGATTGAGCTTCGTGAATTACAAGCGGTGAATTTTCGCTCCAAATACTCGGAACCACAATACAATCAACGTTTGAAAAAACATCATTTGCCAAATTATGATTGATGTATTCTCCTGAAAACTCAATTTCATTTTTTGAAGTTTCGGCTAATGCTTTCAAAGCATTTGTGCTTTGTCCGTTTGCTCTTCCAAATATTTTTAATGTTGCAGGTTTTTCAATCTGTTTGAATGCTTTAATCAGTATATTTACTCCTTTTGCTGGAATGTGAGTTCCGATATAACCAAAAGTGTAATTCGTTTTTTCTTTTGATTTTTCAGTTTGGGTTAAATACTCTGTCGGAAAACCATAATCCAAATAAATGATTTTGCTTTCTTGAACGTCAAAATCATTGATAAATCTATCACGCAAATAATTTGAAGGTGCAATAAACAAATTAACTTTGTTGATGATTGATTTTGTTTCAATCATTCGTTGGTGTATCCAACTGCTCCAATTTTCAATGTC
>JAKQEZ010000730.1 GCA_029558435.1 Bacteroidota bacterium | reverse complement strand
CTACCGCACTCCAAAACCGACAGAAAACCAAGCGGACGAAAAAGAAGCACGATTGCCTAACATGCGTTTGGCGTCATGCGGGGTTCAGTGGTTAAATTCAAGTTCAGTTTTTCAATTGGAGTTTTGTGGTAGGTTGACAGTTTTGCCCTCCGAAATCCCGCACGAACGCCAAGCGCAGAACCGTTATAAGCAAGCCTAAAAGACAACCGTGCAACCATCGGGCGGACACCAAAACGACCAGTCTTTTGACTTCCAAACTAACTTTCTGGCGACAAAAACTCGGTTGACAATTCGCTGTAACTTGCCACAGACCCAATCCAGTTTACCGACACTCAAGCCAACGCAAGGTTTTAAAAATTTTCCCACCGCACATTTTAAAAAATAATTTTAGCCTCCCCACATTGGCACATTTGGGGTTTGCCCCTTCACATAACCCGACACACAGGCAAACCCCAAAAGAGCCAATTACCCACCGCACCAGATGATTTTCGTCATATTTTAAAGTATTCTCAAAAAAAACTTGCAAGTGTGAATATAATTCAATTACCTTTGTAAGCGAATACTCACTTACATAATAAATACAAATAAAATGAACGGCAAAAACAACATCTCAATAGGCTTCCTGACAATGGGGCTTTTTATGGCTTACGGTTTTCTACTTATTTATCTCCGTGACTTTGCTCCAGGAAAGGAAGAATGGGTGAACTCATACAGTATCGGCAAGCACTTTGAAAGTAGACTGGCTCACGTTCACGGCAACTTGTTTGCCTTTCTAAATATTCTAATTGGTTATTTACTTCTACATTTCAGAGACAAACTTCAAAACGTGAAAGCCATTTCTTGGTTGGCACTTACAGGATTATTAATGCCAATAGGAATATTAACTGAGGTGTATCTTGGCTTGCCTCCTGCATTAGTATTAATTGGAGCAATTGCTATGACTGCTTCTGTAATTTGGTTAGGTTTTTCGTTTATTAATTTAAAGTTAAACAATGAAAAATAAAGATTTTACCGAAAGGCAAATAGAAATAATGGAAGCCGCTACGCTTCGCATTGATAAATTCGGAATACAGGAATTAACGATAAAAAACTTAGCCTCCGACCTGAGTTTATCTGAAGCTGCATTATATCGCCATTTTAAAAGTAAAAATGAAATATTGCTCGGACTATTGACCTATTTTATTTTAGAAATGAATGAGCGACTCGCTGTAATAATTGAAGATAAAGAATTACAACCTTCTGAACTTTTGAAAAAAGTATTTGTGTCTCAACTTAACACATTTGTTCAAAAACCTGCCATAGTTAGCGTGATTTTTTCCGAAGGAATATTTCAATTTAATAAAGAACTAAGTGACAAGGTTTCAACAATGATGGCTCTGATGCAAAACAACATTCACGCACTTGTTACAAGAGGACAAAACGAAGGTGTTTATGGAAAGCTATTGGGAGCTGACACTATTACAACAATTATTATGGGGAGTATGCGAATGGTTGTTTTAAAATGGAAGCTTTCGGGTAACAAATCCAATTTAGTAAATGATGGAAAAAATGTATTAAACGGACTTCTAAAATTGTTAGAAAAATGAAAAAAATAATCCCCTATTTATTAGTAACAATTTTAGCAGGGTTTGGTTTGCTGACATTATTCCTAAGCACATCTGTTATATTTGATTTGTTTGGTATTAGAGCCAAAGAGGGCAATTATGTTCTGTTTGTGGTTTGGTCAAACTTCATCAGTAGCATTCTTTACCTATTCGCTGCTTATGGGTTTATTAAAAACAAGAAATGGACTACTTCGCTTTTAGGAATTTCAACACTTATTCTAATAACAGCTTTTGTCGGTCTTAAAATTCACGCAAGTTCAGGTGGTATTTATGAAACAAAAACCATCGGTGCAATGATTTTTAGAATTTCCGTGACCCTTGTATTTGCAATCATTGCATATTTCACAATAACAAAAAAGAAATTATGAAAAAGATAACGATTTTAATTCCAGTAATCAGTTTGTTCCTTTTCAGTTGTGGCAATGCTTCTAACGAAAAATCAAAAGAGCAAACCGAAACCGTTACTCACGAAGAACATCAGCACAACGCTGAAATACAAAACATCGAACTTAACAATGGTGAAAAATGGGAAGTTGATGCTAATATGATAACTCATATTCGTAATATGGAAAACGATGTTATTTCCTTTGCTAAGGTTGAGCAAAAAGATTACAAGTCATTATCAAAACAATTACAATCCAACATTGATTTACTTACCTCTAATTGCACAATGAAAGGCAAAGCACACGATGAACTGCATAAGTGGTTATTGCCCTACATTGATTTGGTAAAAGAACTTTCAGAAGCTAAAGACGAAATCGAAGCAGAAAAACAATTTCAAAATATTCAAACTTCATTCACAGCATTTAATCAATACTTCCAATGAACATAAAAGAATTACATACTCAAGAAAAACCAGTTTCAGCAACTTCTCTTTTTAAAAGTGAACTGGGCAATGCAACTGCCATACAAATTTTGCAAGGCGAGAAATTAAAAGAGCATATTACCAAAACACCAGCACTTTTGATTTGTGTGAAAGGAGAAGTGATTTTTGAAAATGAAAAAGGGATAAAAGAAAAACTATTATCGGGTGACTTTATAAACATTGAACCAATGGTAAAACATTGGGTAGATGGAATTATTGAAAGTCAATTAATACTCATCAAGTAAAAAAATTTGACCAATGAAGTTAGTAAATATTCACATACAAAAGTTGCTTCTACTATTCCTTTTAATAGGGGTTCATACAGCTCAAGCCCAAGTTTGGACACTGCAACAGTGTATTGATACAGCACAGGTTCACAATAAAAACCTGCAAATGAGTAGAAACAATGTTGCTATTGGTGAACAAAGAGAAAAAGAAGCCAAAGCGAATTTAATTC
>JAKQEZ010000004.1 GCA_029558435.1 Bacteroidota bacterium | reverse complement strand
CATCAACATTTGTGGTAACTTGAAACTTTGTGCAAGGGGCAAACAGACACAAAGCCCGAAAACGTTACATGCTATGCTGTGACAACAACTCCGACAATTCACGAAGCTGGTTAGCGTGTTCGGGTTTCAATATAAATTCATCCCATTGACCGTATCTGCATTTATAACCAAATATGTATTTTAAACCAGCTTTCAATCTTCTCCAAAAGCCGTGTTTTACCAAATGAATATGGCAGTAGGTTAAGTTATCTTCATTGTCGTGTTCAATGATAATTTGGTGTTCACGGCTACTGCAATCGCAAATAAGCACAGCAGGTAACACGGGTTTGGCTATATTGCCGTTTTGTTCTTCGTTTGACATTTTATCTATAATTTAAAGTTTTGTAATTCTATTTAACATTCATGTTCGGCAACATCGCCAAGCCCGAAACCGTTATAGCCAATACTACTTTTGTGCTTCGATTGAACTTTCGTGAGAAAAAGAATTTAAAAAATTTTCCCCTCTCAAAAAAGAAAAAATAAAAGAAATCACATCCACAGTCCAGCCATTTCCTAATGCTTTTATTGCTTGTGTTTCTGAAATTGAATTTGTGTAACCATTGGGTACTGTTTGCAGTCTTTCACATTCTAATCGTGTTAGTTTTCTAATTACACCTTCAATCTCATATAGCCCAGTCTTTCCGCCAATTCCCCCAGAGTTTGCGTTTAGCGTTGCTGATTTGCCATCACTTGAATAAACTCTATTCCCTTGCGAAAAATTACGCTGTAATAGTTTCCCATTATCAAGCCAAAGTTTATGTGTTGGTTTCATTACACCACCCAAACAAACTAATCCAGAGTTTGAAGAATGTTTATCAACAGGTATAAATAACAAAGTATCTTTTGAAACAGTTGTCATAGCATTGCTTTTTTCAGTCCCATTTAGTTCATATTTCTGCACCACATTTCCATTTTCATCATATCTACCCCTTTGTGCTAATCCTAAACTTTGCAATCCATCTTCGGTAATATCTTTTAACAGAATACCTTTATCTTTTGGTAATCCAGCGACAGGAATGTTAGTCCAATAGTACCTCACTCTATTTTGTGCTGATACTAAATTTGAGTTTATCATTATTGGTTCAACACCTAAATAACTTGAAATAATGTCTTGATATTCTTTTTTCATTTTCACATTTTCAAGCAAAAAATATCTTGGGTTGCATTCATTTTTCAGTCTAACAAATTCAAAGAAAAGTTTACTTCTTGGGTCATCAAAGCTTAGTTGTTTACCAGCAAATGAAAATCCCTGACATGGGCTTCCACCTATTAATAAATCAATCTTCGGCAAGTCTGCTCCTTTTACGTTTAAAACACTGCCTAATTGCTTTGTGTTTGGATAATTTGTTTGTGTTACCTTAATAGGGTTTGGTTCGATTTCAGAAGCAAAATAGTTTTCCACTTGAACTCCTGCTCGTTCCAATGCTATTTGTCCGCAACTAATACCATCAAACAAACTCAACACATTTATTTTTTCTTTGCCAACGCTCATTTTTTAAATTCTTTTTTTAGTTCTTCGATTAAGGTTTTGTACTAATTAAACCGTACTGGCTATAACACGGTATATAAGCAAGTTTGCCATAAACGGTATCGGTAATTTGAAACATTCTGCAAGGCAAACCTGCTCATATACCCATCCGTTATGTTCAATTGTATTAATTAATTTAAACTTTTGCCACAGCACGCATAAGTCGTTTACCGTGTGAAATAACAATCCATTCAAATTTTTCTTTAGCT
>JAKQEZ010000001.1 GCA_029558435.1 Bacteroidota bacterium | reverse complement strand
CCCGGATAGTGCCAATAGCATGAACCACGAAAAATGAAGCAGGGGCTCCCCCCACTCTTTTTTATCGCTTCATTTTTTGTGCAAGAAAAAACTAAAAAAAACCTTACATCATTTTCTAACAAAAAATGGTCAACCTATTTTAGGACATGACAGCACGACCCAAAAGCACAAACAGACAGCAGACAACGACAGAATAAATGAGCTATCACTACCATAAGACAGACACTAAATTAACCGACTACATTCGGACAGTTTTGGTGTTTGACAATTGTTCTGAAAGTTCAGAATTGCCTTTGTTTACAAATGGAATGTCCGCTTTACTTTGCAAGGTAGACAATCGCACTACACTTTTCGGACAATCAGTTCCTATTGACGAATGGACAACCGAAAACAACGAAACAACAATCGCTTTTTTCTTTAAGCCTTTTTCGTTAGCGACAATTTTCAAATTATCTGCACAGGACTTGAAAGCGAAACCTATTGAACTCAATCTTTGGAACGCACAAAAAGCAATGGCTTTGAACATTCAACTTTATCATTCCAAATCAACGCAGGAAAAAGTTGAAATTCT
Organism: Bacteroidota bacterium; assembly: GCA_029558435.1. The sequence continues at coordinate 4,418 of JAKQEZ010000001.1, read as the reverse complement.
ATCTCATTTCATTTTCACGCAAATAGAAAGCAACAGAAGAGATTGTGAAATTATACTCTATGCAACCGATACGATAATGCATAATTCAAACACAGATGTTCTTTCGCAATTATTGGAAAACTTACATCTAACCGAAAGAACTTTCCAACGGCTTTTCAAAAAGTATGTTGGCATCACAGCTAACGAATACAGAAGAATTTGCCAACATTATTTTGCTTTTTCTCAACTAAAAGGCGGTCATTTTGAAAGGCTGACAGAAGTTGCATATACAAATGGATATTTTGACCAGAGCCATTACATACGTTCATTCAAAGAGTTTACGAATACGACACCGAACGAATACCTGCAATCGGGATTAGATAAGGGAAAATGAATTTTGTCGGTTTTATACAATTCCACCTTTCAGCTAAAAAATAATTTTGTCGCAGAAAATTTTAGAAAAAAATGAAAGAGAAAATAACACCTTGCCTTTGGTTTGACAATAAGGCAAAAGAAGCAGGAACATTTTACAGCTCAAATTTAGCAAATGCTAAAATCGTTGCACAATCGCCCGTTGTTACTGAAATTGAAGTTTCGGGACAGCACATTACATTGCTTGACGGTGGACCAATGTATCAACCCAACGCCTCTATTTCGTTGTTTTACGTTTGCGACACAGAAGAAGAAATAAACCGCATTTGGGAAGCATTTGCAAAAGACGGAGTTGTTTTAATGCCTTTGGACAAATACGAGTGGAGTGAAAAATATGGTTGGGTAAATGACAAATACGGAATTTCGTGGCAGTTTTGGTTGGGAAAATTTGAAGAAGTCGGACAACGTATAACGCCTTCACTTTTGTTCACAAGTAATCAATACGGACGTGCCGAAGAAGCAATCAACCATTACTCTGCAATCTTCAAAAATCCTAAACAAGACGGTATTCTTCACTTTGGAAACAACGAAGCACCAGAACAAGAGGGCAAAGTAAAACACGCCCAAATTGCACTGAACGGACAAAAATTTATGTTTATGGACAGTAAACCTCACAACTTTACTTTTAGCGAAGGTGTTTCGTTTACCATTCATTGCGAAACTCAAGACGAAATAGATTACTACTGGGAAAAACTGACTGAAAGTGGAGAAGAAAGTATGTGCGGTTGGTTGAAAGACAAGTTTGGCGTATCGTGGCAAGTAATTCCTACCATTTTGAGCAAAATAATGAGTGACCCAAACAAAGCAGGAAAAGCAGCACAGGCATTTATGCAAATGCGAAAATTTGACATTGAAAAACTTGTTCAAGCATCAATCTAAAAAGTAAATCGTATGAACATTTTAAAAAGTATTGGTGTCATTCTTCTTGCGTTTATGGTAAACGCTTTGTTGTCGTTGTTGACAGATTTTTTACTTGAACAGATTGGCGTATTGCCTAAACCTGAAAAAGGTTTGTTTGAAACGTGGGCAATTTTGCTTGTGTTGTCCTACCGAGCCATTTATACTGTTTTTACAGGTTTTATCATTGCCCGTTTTGCACCAAATAAACCAATACTTCACGCTTTAATTCTTGGTGCAATTGGGACTGTCATTACATTGTTAGCTGTTAGCAATCCCGACTTTGCTCAAAAATCAAAGTTGTGGTTTGGTTACACACTTGCTGCAATGACAATTCCGTGTCTTTGGTTAGGCGTAAAAATTCAACAAAGTTGGAAAAAGAAATAAACGGACAGAAAGAACAACTACTGCCAACATCGGTTTTGCGTAATGGCGGGTGCAGTTCTTCGTATGACAGTTTAGTAGTAGGTTCAAGTGCAGTTCTTCGATTGAACTTTTGTGCTAAAAATCCGCCACTACGCAAAGCCGCAAAACGTTGGTAGCAAGGCTAATCGAGCACACAGTCCGACACATGAAAAACACATCGGTGAACTGTCCACTGACGAACTTTATCGGACTTTGACATAAATTTTGACAGCAGTTCTTTTATCACTTTTGCGGTTGGATAGTCCTTTGCTGACTTTTAGAAAAAATTATCCCGACAGACAACCGTTCAGACTTCCGACCAACGACCCAAGACCACCCACCACCCCATTTTACTGATATTATAGCCCCGACTAAATTTTTTTTCAAAAAAGTTGTGCAACTAAATAATTGCACATATATTTGCAACCAAATTATTGCACAATGGAAACAAGACGAGATATTTTTCAGGCAATAGCCGACCCGACAAGACGGGCGATTATTACGCTTATTGCATTACAAGCAATGACACCAAACGCCATTGCCGAACACTTTGACACTTCTCGACAAGCAGTGTCAAAGCACTTACAAATTTTGACCGAGTGCGAATTGGTAACGCAAAAACAGCAAGGCAGAGAAATCTACTACCAACTTGAAATAAACAAAATGAAAGAAATAGATAAATGGCTGAACCAATTCAGGAAGATTTGGGAAGCACGATTTAATCAACTTGATGAAGTATTACTAACAATTAAAAACAAGAAAAAATGAACAGTAATTTAAAATTTGACTTTATAGTCAACAAAGAAAACAACACGGTAAACGTGAAACGTGAATTTGCAGCAAACCTTGAATTGGTTTGGGAAGCTTGGACAAACCCCGAAATTCTTGACCAATGGTGGGCGCCAAAACCATACAAGACCAGAACAAAGTCAATGGATTTTAGAGAGGGCGGAATGTGGCTTTACGAAATGTTTAATACAGAAACAGGGAAACAGGACGAGTGTCATTGGTGCAAAAACGATTATCACAAAATAGAGCATCAGAAAAAATTCTCGGGTTTAGACGCTTTTTGCGATGAAAATGGCACGGTTAATACCGATATGCCAAGAACTTTGTGGACAAACACGTTCACGGAAAATGCAGGGACAACAACCGTAAGTATTGTAGCTAAATATGAAAGCCTTGCAGACCTTGAAAAAATTATTGAAATGGGCTTTAAGGAAGGCTTTACAATGGCTCTTGAAAATCTTGACCAATATATTGAAACGCAATTCAAACTTCGTCAGCAAAACAAAACAAGTAATAAAGCGAGAGTTTGCACATACTTGAACTTTGACGGAAAAACAGAAGAAGCATTTTTGTTTTACAAATCGGTTTTCAAAACTGAATTTTTAGGAAAAGGCATTGAGCGTTTTGGCGACATTCCTGCCGAAGCAGGACACCCACCTGTTGCCGAAGAAATAAAGAAAATGGTAATACACGTTGAGTTGCCAATAACGGGCGGACACATTTTAATGGGAACAGACGCACCAAAAGAAATGGGCTTTACACTTGCGAAAGGAAACAATATGCACATCTGCATTGAACCAGAAACAAGGGAAGAAGCCGACAGGTTGTTTAACGAACTTTCGACAGGTGGAAACATCACAATGCCTTTACAGGATATGTTTTTCGGTGCTTACTTCGGGGAATTTTCCGACAAATACGAAATTAATTGGATGATAAACTTTCAACACAAAAAATAATGAAAAGTACAAACATACTTTATTGGATTTTCACAGGATTGTTAGTTCCAATGTTTGGAATAGGTTCTGTAATCGGGTTGACAGGTAACCCGAAATCAGTGGAAGTTATAACATCATTGGGCTATCCAGAATACTTGTCGGCATTTTTGTGTGTGGCAAGACTTTTAGCACTCATCGCAATTTTTGTCCCCAAGTTTTCAAGACTAAAAGAGTGGGCGTATGCAGGGCTTGCATTTGATGTAATCGGAGCAATTTATTCTATCATTATGGTTCGTCATTCCGTTACAGACATCATTTTTCCAGTCATTGCACTTGGATTTGTGTTTGCTTCATATTTCCACTACCACAAAAGAGTAAAATTATTTTCAGTAGGAAACACTGTATTATGAACCTGCCCTAGACAAATTTTCAGCGACCGTCTTGACAAAAAAGAAAAAATCGTAAGTTTGAACAAGTAGATTGGTATGTTTCTTATAACAAACAAAAAATGATGTAATCACTTGTGAAATGACACCAACAAAGCAAGTGACGGAATAGCCCAGCTACCAACATCGGTTTTGCAAAAGCGGGGCTAAAGTGCAAAATTCAACATTTGTAATTCTATTGAAATTTTGTACATTAGCCGAACGGAACGGCTTCGATTGCCCCGCCTTCGCAAAGCCGAAAACCGGTTGGGTGCAAGTGTATTAAGTGCCTCGTCCTAAAATAGGTTGACCAAAAATTAAACAACCATTGGTCGCTTATGGACAACCAGAAAAATCAACCCTGCCGAAAAAGAAACGGCAGAGAAGTCGGTTTTGACTTCAAAATTTCCGTCACTGACGAAATCAACAACGGGCAGGTTTCTGCCAATTATGCTTCTAAAAAGTATAACATTTCCCGTAGCACGATTGACTATTGGCGCAAAAAATTGAGTAACTATGCTTCCAAATCTAAAGCTATGAGCAAAGACCAAGAAAT
>JAKQEZ010000694.1 GCA_029558435.1 Bacteroidota bacterium | reverse complement strand
TTTTTTGAGACATTTGTTCGAGTCTTGTTCGAATCAAGTTCGAATCAGCTTCGGAAAAAGGGTACTTTTTGCGAACAAAACTCGAGTTTGACTGCCACTTGATTCAACTCAAACCCTTATTTGTTTTCTTCAAAATGCCATATAAAGTTCTGGGTATAATAAGAAGCAAGTATTTTGCCTTTGTCCTGCAAGTAAAGAACAAGCAGACATTAACTACCCTTTCCTTATACTTTCCTTTGACATTGCTTTGACATTGCTTTGGGTTAGGTGGTGTTTCGTCCTGTGTCGTCCTAAAATAACTATACAACCGTTTAGTTACATTTTAAATTGCGCATTTTGTGTAGATTAAAAAAATAGAGTGCAATAAATTCTATAAATCTCTATACGAAATACGAAACCAAATATATACAAAAAACACTGAATGTATAACACTTAGTCAAAATTTATCAAAAAATTTGCACTTTCGCAAAACTTTCGTATATTTGGGCGTTATAGGCTATATTAGACGACCGTTCAGCCCGACAGATTGTAAAGTCCACGGTGGACTGTCCACTTGACAACTTCCAATCTGACTTTGTGCAAAATTTTAAGAGTAGTAACTTTTTTTAAACTTTGCGCGGGTGGACAGTCCTTCGTTGACTTTAGAAAATTAATAGAACAGACAATCACCTAACAGAACATATAACATTTCACGGAACAATGACACCGAAGCAACAAGAGAGAATAAAAAACAAAATCAAGAAAATTAAAGCGGCACTTGCTGCTGACAAGAAGTATTGGGGTGGAGAACATCACGATGGACAAGGACTACGATACTTACCACCACAATTTTACTTACAACTTAACGACTTTTCCGGTGGACTTCGCTACTTCAATTGGTTTAACAAAAACTTTCCAGACGACAGCGGTTACCCTGACTTTTTGTTCGAGTGGACAATTATTCTTTTCAAAACTGGAAGACTAAAAGAAGCGGAGCGTAAAGCTTTCGTGACATTTTGTAGTAA
>JAKQEZ010000681.1 GCA_029558435.1 Bacteroidota bacterium | reverse complement strand
TCAGTATCCCAATAAGTAGAACCACCGTATTTTTCACCTGTAAATCCTTTTGGACCAATATTTAGTCTTGAATCTTTTCCTAAATAGGTTTGATTCAATTGGAAAATATTAAAACGAATTCCTTGTTGTGCTTTTACATCGCCATCAATGGTAATATCGCTCATTTCCCAAATTTTAGCCCAAGCTTGTTTTTGGTTTTCTGTTAATTGAGAAACGCCAATTTCTAAAGCTTTAGCAATGCTATTTTTTGCACCTATAATTGTGTTTTCATGATTCATAGAAACCGTGTAACCACCAATCTTTTGAATCGTTGTAGATTGTCCCTTCGTAACAGCAACTTCATATGGAAATTGAATTTTATCTTTTGTTTCTTGAACACTTACAGGAGCAATACTCAAATTTGAACCTTCTAACAAAATACTATTTTGCATGAAAGTTGTTGCTGTGAAATGCGTTTTGAAAGTTCTGGCGGTTACGAAAGCTTCGTTTCCTGAATGTTTTACGCTGATTGGTTCCCAAAACTTTTCTTCCCAATTGGCATCTTCGTTGTGAACTCCAGCATCTACATAAGGTTTGAAAACAATTTTTGCATCTGAGTTTAAAGCGGTGATTTCGTAATTGATAACGCCAACTTCATCCAAATCTAAAGACAAGAAACGTTGAACTTTTACAGCGATTTCGATTCCATTTGCTAAAGTGGCATTAAAAGAACGATAATAAATTCCTTCTTTCATGTTCAACTCACGACGAAAATTAGAGACCGACTGACATTTAGCTAAATCTAAATTTTCGCCATTAATTTCGATGTCAATTCCTATCCAATTTGGTGCGTTTAATACTTTAGCGAAATATTCAGGATAACCGTTTTTCCACCAACCTACTTTTGTTTTATCGGGATAATAAATTCCGGCAATGTAGCTTCCTTGAAACGTTTTGCCCGAATAGTGTTCTTCAAAATTAGCGCGTTGCCCCATAGCACCGTTTCCGATACTAAATAAACTTTCAGAAGATTTAACTCGCTCTGCATCAAATCCTTCTTCAATAATCGACCAATTGTCGGGTTGTATATAATCTTGATTCATTTTTGTAATATGTCAATTTGTTAATGTGTCAATTAGTCAATTTCTTAACCAATTAATTGAGATAAAAAGGTTTCATCAATAAAAGTGAAATCTTTAAAATTGTACTTTGCTTCGTGTAAAACGGTGGCATCGCCAATTCCTACACTTATCATGTTGGCAATATTAGCCGCTTGAATTCCCGCTACCGAATCTTCAAAAACGATGGCATTTTCATTGGAAACTCCTACCAATTGTGCTGCTCTTAAAAATACTTCCGGATCTGGTTTTGCGTTGGAAACGTCATTCCCATCTACGATAGCATCAAAAAAGTGCATGATGTTGGTTTTTTCTAAAATAGGTCGCGCGTTTTTACTTGCCGAACCCAAAGCAATGAATTGGTTTTTACTTTTCAGATATTCCAATACTTTTAGTACACCTGGAAGAATTTCGCTTTCGTCCATGTCTACTAAATAGGAAAGGTATTCTTCATTTTTTTGAACCAACCATTTGTTTTTATCTTCTTGGGAAGCTTGAACATTACCCAATTCTAAAATAATGTCTAACGAACGAACACGGCTTACACCTTTTAAACCTTCGTTATGTTCGTGCGTAAATTCGATTCCTAATTGGTTGGCCAACTTTTTCCAAGCTAAAAAATGATATTTAGCCGTGTCAACAATTACGCCGTCAAGGTCGAATATGAATGCTTTTTTCATGGTCTAAATATCTTTTTGATCTTTAACTTTTAACACCAAAAGTGCTGCCAATAGGAAACTTACACCACTCATAACAATAGCATAAATAGCATGGTCGTTATAAACGTATTTCACTAAAGGACCACCAATTAAAGCGTTAATAATTTGTGGAATTACAATAAAGAAGTTGAAAATCCCCATGTAAACACCCATTTTTTTAGGTTGAATAGAACCTGCTAAAATTGCATAAGGCATTGCTAAAATACTTGCCCAAGCAAATCCGACTAAAATCATTGAGAAGATTAAAGCTTCTTTATTTGGCATAAAGTAAACAGAAATCAATCCGATTCCACCTAAAACTAAAGAAAGTGCGTGTGTTTTTCTTCGTCCAATTTGTTTTGCGATGTAAGGCAACGCAAATGCTACTACAGCAGAAACTGCATTATAAACTCCGAAAATAATTCCTACCCAATCTCCAGCAGATTGAAATTCTGGACTTTTAGTATCACCTACTGATAACCCATAAATGTGTTGAGCAATCGCAGGAGTTGTAAAAACCCACATACCAAATAATCCAAACCAGGAGAAGAATTGTACCCAACTTAGCTGACGCATCGTTTCTGGCATTTTAGCGAAATCTGTAAAAACATCTGAAAGTTTGGCTTCTTTGGTTTCACCAATAGCTTCTTTGTGTTCTTTTTCGTCTCTAAATTGTTCTAATTCTTCTGGAGAATATTCTTTAGTAGTTAAAACGGTAACTAAAATAGAAGCCACTAAAATGACAGCTCCAATAATAAAAGAATAAATTAAGTTTAATGGAACGGCTGAAGTTTCTGAAGGTTGATT
>JAKQEZ010000729.1 GCA_029558435.1 Bacteroidota bacterium | reverse complement strand
TTGGAGCATAAGCACTTTCATAGGCACCCAAATCTATGGTTGTATTTTGAACACGTGTATTTCCTGCCAAATCGGTTGTGGTAGCGTTCAATGCGTTATTACCTGAATTTACAGCAACTGAACCAAATTTCAAGGTGTAATTTCCGTTTGTTGGATCGGTAAAAACACCCGTTACAGTAACTCCAGTTGGATTAATGTTTCCATTAGTAAAATCGGTATTTCCCTCGATTAGAGAATATTGTGGGGTGTAAGTGCCCGAAATTGTGCCTAAAACAATGGTGTTATTAAATTGTGGTGTACCTGCTACAATTTCCATTGCAGTTGTGGCAGATTGGTTGACAGCCGTGTTATTTACCAAAGTTACATTGGTAAAAACAGGATTTCCCGATAGGTTGCGGAAACCTCCACCCCAACGATTGGTGCTGTTATTGGCAATGAGTACGTTTGTTAATTCAATATCAGAAGATTCATTGAAAATTCCTCCACCACCAGAGCCTCCAGTTGACATTGTTGCTGAATTATTCTTAATAATTACATTGGTAAATACTGCATTTGATTGGTTATTTCGCACTCCTCCAGCAAAAGGAGCTGTATTGTTAGAAATAATCGAATTTTTTAAGGTAATTGGAGCGTTAAGGTTATAAATACCTCCCGCAGCAGTTGTTGCCTCATTGTTTCTTATAACCAAATTGTTATAGGTAGGCGCAACCAAATTGTTGTAAATTGCTCCTGCAATACCTCCCTTACCATTCATCAATGTAAAGCCATCTAAAATAGCTGTTGCCGTCAAACCATTGTTATCATTCCAAATGAGCGGTTTATTGTTTTCTCCATTAAGCACCGAACCTGTGATGCTTTCTGTAGGTAAAATACGACTATCTGTTAAGTCGTCAATACTATTATCAGGATCAAAACCACCGTAAATTTCCACATTGTTTTTCATGATAAATGATGCAGTACCAACGTTGAAATTCCCAATAGCTACAAAAACTTTGGAAACGCCTGTTGCGTGAATAGCATTGTGTAAATCAGAAGTGGCATTCGTCCAACTACTTCCATCACCTGTACCTGTTGCAGTTGGTTTTACGTAAATAATACCAAAAGCATCGGGTGTTTGGGCACAAACCTGCGTGCTGAAAAAAGATAAAAAGATGGATGTTAAAAATAGAATTGTTGATTTTTTCATGTACATTTTTTTTATAAAAATAGTTTGAACTGAAAAAAAACAACAAAAATGGAGCGTTACAAAAGCGTTACAATTTAGTATTGAGTTTTTTAATTGATTTACAAAGTTTTACGCACTCATGAAACATATTGACTCAGCAATGAAATGGGAGTATCTTCTAAACTTCCCCCCATTTTTTTACGTACCCTATTCCAAGTAACCCGGACAGAAGCAGGAGAAATACCTAACATATTTGCCATTTCTTTATGCGATAATTGCAATTTAATTAACATTAAATACCTCAATTCAGCATCTGTGATATCTGGGAATTTTGTTTTAATTTTTTGCAAGAAATCTGGGTAAATTGTTGTAAAATGAGTTTTAAACCATCCCCAATCTTCATCTGTTAAAATGATTGCAGATCTAAGTTCCAATAAAGTTTGCTCTAGCTTGACTTTTTCATCAGATTTAAGTTCTTTCATGTTTTCAAGTTCCGAAGTAACTTTATCTATCAAAATGTTTTGGTCGTTGTTCTTTTTAATAAATTGTTGAACCTCTACTTTAGCTAATTTCAACTGGCTTTCAATGGTTGTTTTTTCAAGTTCCACCATTTTTCTTTTTCGTTTTTGATAAACAAAACTGCCAGAAATAATTATGACTATTAAAATAGAAATTGAAAGTAAAATGTATAGTTTATTCAAATCTTTTTGTTTTTCAAGCTCAAAATTGGCTTGCACTAATTTTTCTTTTTGGTTGCTAATTTCTTGTTGTGCCCGTAGAATTTTAATAGCATTAAATTTATTGTGGTATTCATTTATGGCGTAAATAGTTGAATCAAGATACAATCTAGATTTCTCTGAATTTCCATTATAACTATACCAATTGCTTAAAATAGGATAGATGGATTTTAACCGATCAAACGATTTCATTTGCAGTGCATGTAAATAGGCTTGTTCAATATACATCCATGACTTTTGCTTGTCGCCTTTTTTTAAGTAAATGTCTGCAAGCAACGTTGAAGAACCTATTAAACAGCCAATATCATTTTCTTTAACAGAACCATTGTAATCTTGTTCTAGCAAAGGAATAGCTTTACTGAAATCATTCAAATAGTAAAAATTAGCACCAATATTACCTTTAACAATTCTCTGCCATGATTTTAATGAAGATTCAAATGGTGTTTTTAATGCTAATTGAAAATAAAACAGAGCGCTATCGTATTTTTCTTCTTTTTGAAAACTTAATCCGATATTATTTTTAGCTGTTGTGATAATTTTAGTGTTGAATTCGGTTTCTGGAATCGCAATGGCTTTTTTAAAATACTTTCTAGCTTGTTCATAATCTCTGAAGTAATAATATGATTCTCCAATTTGCGTATAATCTCTTGCTTTTTGGGGATAATCTTTTGAATTTACTTTTTGCAATTCATTGTCTAAAATCAAGTATTGCTCAAACGCTAATTCATAGTTATTTAGAAATTTCCAATAATATTCCGCCAACGCTCTTGTGGCATTTAATTTCGTATGCCAAACACCTTCTTTTTCTGCTTTTTGGATTAATTCTTTATATGCTTTTATTGATTCCGATTGAGGTTTTGCAAAGAAAACGGCTGTAACAAAGAGTTCAAACAAATCCACTTCGAATTGGAGACTTTTATCATTTTTATCTATTGCTAATTCTCTAAGTTTTTGTGATTCTTTACTTACAATTTCTAGGTCATTGAAACGCAAAATACTATCAAAAACATGATGCATTTTATCTGCCTTTTGAACATAACTTTTATGAAGTAAATATTCATATTGTGCATGAACACTATAGGATAAAAAGAAAAAAAGCAATACTAGAATAATTCTCATGTAATTCTGATGTTTCGGTATGTAAATGTATATAAAAACAAAAAAACCGCTACAACTAAGTAACGGTTTTTTCAAAATTTAGATTATGAACTTATTGTACCACCAATTTTACAGGCGTAAAATCCTTTTGGTCGGTATTTAAGAAGTATATTCCATGATTCATTTGTGAAACATTGATTTTAAATGAATTGGTTCCACTTTGGATTTTTACTGTTTCTTGGTAAACAACTCTACCTTCCATGTCCGTTACAACCAAATTTACATCTGCTGCCTCTTCTGCACCTATTATTACAGTTGCAACGTCAGAAACAGGAACAGGAAATATTGAACAGCTCATGCTTGTTGCCTTACATTGAGTAGCAATTGGATAAGAACGCTCGTAGTGATCGTCGTTATCTACAATTTTCAAACGGTAATAGGTAGTTTGACTGTTGGTGAAATCGCGAGCTGAATAGAGTTTTTCATAATGAGAATCACCCGTTGCAGCAACGCTTGTTGCAAATTCCCAATTAATTCCATCTGTTGAACGTTCAACTTCAAAACGGTTTAAGTTTTTCTCTGAAGCAGTTGCCCAATTCAAATCCACAAAACCATCCTTGCATTGCGCGTTAAAAGTGGATAAATCTTTGCCTAAGATTACCAAGCATAAATCGTACATAGGTTGATCTTCTGGTTGGTAAAAAGACACATTTACAACAGAAGTTGGGTTATTTGTACACACACCACCAGTAAATACGGCATTAAATGTTTTTTCTTCTGAAATAACAAAATTGGTTACCGGATTTCCATTTTCATCTTGCCAAACTAAATTTTCTCCAGCTGGAACACTTCCGATAAATGCGTCTTGCAAATTAACCGACTCACCCAATCCTTCACACATTTTTAAATCTTTAGTTATAGGAGCAGTTGGAGCACCACACAAGTTGATAATTGCTGTATTGGAGAAGTTAAATTCACTTTCATTGGTATTCACATCCGTTCCATCTCCCATACTTCCATCTACTCGGTGACCCAAATAACCGTATTTGAATGTACATTGACGAACAATCATAGTAGTGTGCCCTCCTGTTTCAACTGCCATTAACACGTCATTATTATTCAATCCACGCCCCATATAAACTGGGTTCGATGAAGTTGCACTACCCATACCAATCATTTGACCATCATTACTACCCCATGAATACAATTTACCTGAGGATGTCAAAGCATTCACGGCAGCATAATTATTATCGTGCTCTTGCGGACTAAACCATGCAATGTTTTCCATGTTAGTATTGGATGCGCTTTTTACTCTTACCCATGTATTGCTATTACTCGTAGAGAAATTCCCCAATTGACGAACATCATTATTGCCCATTGCCCACAATTGACCATTGGTGCCTAACACATAATAAGAATTATAATTACCATTTGGTGCCATTCCTATCATTTTGGTAGATAATCCTGATGGCAAAGTAATTTCGGTTGCGTATGTTCTACTGGAAGGTCCATTATTATCATTTGCATAGGTCTTAGAACCCCAAGTATAAACCTTTCCATCGGATGTTAACGCTACTAACGCATTAGTGTTTCCACGCACAGCAACCACATTATTCAAATTAGTGGTGTTGGATGTTTTTACACGGTGCCATTTTTTATTGTTATTATCTTCATCTTGATTAGAGCCATCTCCATTTTTACTTCCATTGAAAGACAACACCCAAGCATGACCAGAATAAGTTACAATAGCCAATGTTTTGTATGATCCAAAAAGCATTTTGACATCAGAAGGTGAAACTCCAGCTGGCAAACCATCGTTTTTACCATTAATTGTTATAGAACCAAAAGCAGAATTTCCTTTTATATCTGAATGAACCAAAGTACCAGGTTTACCCCACACATACAAACCAGTGGTTGTCAATAAAGCAAATTGGTGAACTACAGAAGTTAATGAGCTACCGGCATAACTTCCCATTGTTACTCTTAAAGGGCTTCCAGTATAATTATATCCATTTGCAGGAGTAACCAACCTAGGAGCAGTAACAGAAGATGTTCCATTTGCATTTGCTTCATCTCCCCAAACTTTAATATCACCGTTGCTTTCTTTTAGAATAGTTGCATGAAAACCACAAACAATGTTGTCGTATTCAATAGTGTTGGGGTCTGTACTTTTTGTAAATGTATTTTCAGAGCAAGCAGTTTCTGGCTCTGGTAAGTTTGCTAAAATAGTTGTAACATTGTTACACTCATTTGGATTGTTACTCAAACCACTTGGCCAACTTGGACAATATGCAGGTTCAGCATATTCACCACAATAAGTTGCTAAACCAGCTGTAACTCCAGAAACCGAATGCATTGCAATCACAACAATGTTATTATCGTGCGAGAAATGCGCACCAGCTCCAGCACCTGTAACTGCTTTTTTAACAATGTAGTATGATTTTACAGACTCCGAACCCAAATATTTGATAAAAGGGTAATCAATAACTCCTTGGTGGTGTGTGCCACAATTTTCGACAACAGAACCAGACCACATTTCTAATTTAGAAACAAATGGACTTGTAGATGGTGTTTGCACTAAACTGTTGGTAATTTTTAAATAGGCTTTTTTACCTAAGTTAACAAGTGCGTTGCTAACAGTTCCGTTTCCGATTGTTAGCTTATTCATAGAAACACTTGCTTCGTTAGCTAATTGGAGAGTGCCACTAACTACAACATTTCCAGAAACTGTTAACTTTTTTCCATTAGAAACATACAATTTTCCTCCAGATGCAATCGTTAAACTAGCAACAGTCAAATCAGCTGTCATACAGAACACCTCATTTGATTGAATGGTAGTTTGTCCCGAATACGGAGAAGCTCCCGATGGACATTGTCCAAAAGATAAGTCGATAGCCAATATGAACGCTATCATAAAATAGAATACACTTTTTACTTTAAACATAGGTATTAGAAATTTAATCGATAAACTAAAATTTTGTAAAAAAAAGTGCAAAAGTACATATTTCATTTTAATTATTTAACATCAACTTAATAAGTGAGTTATTTTAATTAATAAATGAGTAAAATGCATAAAAAAACCCCGACACAATTGCATCGGGGTTAAAGTATATATGAAGAAAACTTCTTTATTGCACCACCAATTTTACAGGAGTAAAATCTTTTTGGTCGGTGCTCAAGAAATATATGCCATTTTTAAGATGTGAAATATCCAAAGGAAACGAATTTGTTCCACTTTGCAATTTCACGGCTTGTTGCAACACATTTCTTCCATCTACATCAGTAATGAGTAAATTGACTTGTTCATCTTCATCTGCTCCTATGGTTACGGTTGTAAAATCCGATGCTGGAACAGGGAAAACAGTGCAAGAAACACCTGAAGATTGACATTGCGAAACAATAGGATAAGAACGCTCGTAATGATCGTCGTTATCTACAATTTTCAAACGGTAATAAGTTGTTTGACTGTTTGTGAAATCGCGTGCTGAATAGAGTTTTTCATAATGAGAATCGCCAGTTGCAAACACACGTGACACCAACTCCCATTTAATTCCATCAGTTGAACGTTCAACTTCAAAACGGTTTAAGTTTTTCTCTGAAGCAGTTGTCCAATTCAAATCCACAAAACCATCCTTGCATTGCGCGTTAAAGGCAGTTAAATCTTTGCCTAAAATTGTTAAGCACAAATTATACATAGGCACATCTGCAGGCGTGTAAAAAGACACATTTACAACAGATGATGGATCGACTGGACAAACACCTCCTTGAAACACCGCACTATATGTTCCGATGCTATCCATTATAAAATTGGTTACAGGATCTCCGTTAGAATCTAACCAAACCAAGCTTTCACCTGCTGGCACATCTCCAATAAATGCATCTTGCAAGTTAACGGTTTGCCCTAATCCTTGACACAATTTTAAGTCTTTTGTAATTGGTGCTGTAGGTGCACCACATAAATTCACAACAGCTGTACTCGAGAAGTTAAAAATACTTTCATTGGTATTATCATCCGTTCCATCCCCCATACTTCCATCCACTCGGTGACCTAAATAACCGTATCTAAATGTACATTCTCTAACTATCATCGTGATGTGTCCACCTGTTTCAACTGCCAATAAATAATCATTTGCTGCTAAGCCTCTACCCATGTAAAAAGGATTTGAAGCAGTTGCTCCTCCCATACCAATCATTTGACCAGCATTGCTTCCCCATGAATACAATTTCCCATCTACAGTCAATGCATTCACAGCTGCATAATTATTATCGTGTTCTTGTGGACTGAACCATGCAATACTGTCTAAAAATGTTCCGCTATCACTTCGAACATGCACCCATGTATTTCTGTTTGTTGTTGTGAAATCTCCTAATTGTCTAACAGCATTGTTGCCCATTGCCCATAAATATTGGTTAGTTCCTAACACGTAATAAGAATTATCAGTTCCATTTGGTGCCATCCCTATCATTTTTGGAGTTAATCCTGATGGTAAAGTTATTTCGGTTGCATACGTTCTATTCGCAGGTCCACCACTATTAATATAGGTATTAGAACCCCATGTATACACCTTTCCATCGGATGAAAGAGCCATTAAGGCGTTGGTATTTCCACGCATTGCAACCACTTGTTTAAGTGTGATTCCAGAAGATGTACACACTTGGTGCCAAATGATGTTGTTGGAAGCACTTTGAGAAGTTCCATCGCCATTTTTTTCACCATTAAATGATAATACCCAAACATGTCCATCATCTGTAACAATGGCCAATGTTCTGTATGCACCAAATAGCATTTTTACGTTGGCTGGTGACACTCCAGTTGGCAAACCTGTTGGATTTCCATTAACTGTAATTGGTCCAAAAGCATTGGTGTTTTTAATTCCTGTATTTATTAATGTCCCTGGCACGCCCCAGATATGCAAACCTGTTGTGGTTAACAAAGCAAATTGGTGAACAACGGATGATAATGTAGATCCAGCATAACTTCCTGCTGTTACACGCAGAGGGGTTCCAGTATAATTATACCCATTTGCAGGCGTAACTTCCACAGGAGCTAAAACATGTGTAGAACCATTAGCATGCGCTTCATCGCCCCAAACTTTAATTGTTCCGTTACTTTCCTTTAAAATTGTTGCGTGAAAAGCACATACAATGTTATCGTATTCCAAAGTATTAGGGTCGGTACTTTTTACAAATGTATTTTCGTGACACGCTGTTTCTGGTTCGGGTAAATTTTGAAGTATGGTTGTTATATTGTAGCAATCCAACGGGTTATTACTCAAACCACTTGGCCAGCTTGGACATGTGCCTGGCGTTGCATATTCTCCACAATAAACAGACAAACCTCCAGTTACACCGCTAACAGACCCCATTGCCACAACAACGATGCTATTATCGTGTGAGAAATGAGCTCCAGGACCAGCGCTAGTTGCAGCTCCTTTTACTATAAAATAGGATTTAACAGCTTCGGAACCTAAAAATTTGATAAACGGATAAGTTCTAGAGCTTTGGTAATACGTACCACAATCTTCCACAATAGAGCCCGACCACATTTCAATTTGAGAAACATAGGGTGATGTGGATAAATTTTGTGTGATACCTCCACTAACCGTTAAATACGATTTTTTGCCCAAGTTAACTATGGCATTGCTAATGGTTCCGTTACCTATGGTTAAGGTTGACATAACGCCACCTGCCTCATCAGCAAAGGTTAAGTTGCCGCTAACAAGTGTGTTACCAGTAACTGTTAATTTTTTTTCATTAGCAACATACAATTGTCCTCCCGATTCAATGGTTAAACTTGATACGGTAAAATCAGCTGTCATGCAAAACACCTGATTTGACAGAATGGTTGTTTCTCCAGCGTAAGGGGAAGCTCCTGATGGGCATTGTCCTAGCACAATTGTTAGTGGTACGCAAAGGACAAAGACGAATGTAAATAGTGTCTTCATTTCTTTTTCAGTTTTGTGAGTAAATAGTGGTAAAAAAATAAAATTCAATTTATTTTTAACAAATGTAGGGTAAAACGATGTTTAGTTGGTTACTTTTTTTCAATTATTTTAAAAAAAACATTTGTTACTCAAATAATTAGTAGCAAAATCTTTTGTTTACCCTACTTTTTTTTAATTAGACCACACTTGAATTTGTAAGTATATAATTCTTATTTTCGACCTCATTAAACAAAAGAATTAAATATTGTTTTAAACCTAACAAACTTGCATTTTAATTGTTTAAAGCATAGCACGAAATGAAAGCAACGAAATCAAATAGTATATTGGAACAACTCCGCACTGGAGATGAAACACCATTATTTGATTTGTATAAATTGCACAGAAAAGAATTTATTGTTTGGTCAAAAGCAACATTTAAAATAAGTGAAGACCAGGCAAAGGATGCATTTCAAGAGGCTATTTTGGATTTTCATCAAAATGTAATATCCGGTCATTTGGTAGAACTTACGAGCTCTGTTAAAACCTATCTTTTTCAAATTGGAAAGCACAAAGCAATAAATATTCAAAAAAAAGAGAGCCGTTTGACTTACCTTGATACGGTTCAATTGATAGAAGGAAAAGAAGTAAACCAATACATGGAGGAAGAAAATATAGCATACACCCAAGAACAAATCAACAAAGCCATAGAAAAACTCCCAGCAGATTGCCAACAAGTGCTTAAATTATACTACTTCAAAGAATACGATATGGAGAGCATAGCGCGAGAAATGAACTACAAAAACGCGGATACTGCCAAGTCGAAAAAATCAGTTTGCATGAAAAATTTGTTTGCTGAACTTAAAAAATTGTCACTATTATTCGTTTTATGATGAAAGAAAATCAAAATATCGAGTTGTTTGAGCGTTACCGCAATGGTGAGTTGTCGGAAACCGAATTGAATGCTTTCAACGCACGATTGGTTTATGACAGTGAGTTTCAAGAGGAGTTTGAGCAATACAAACAATTAGAAACTGGAATAAAAAATCATTTTCGCACAGCTTTAAAATCACAACTTCAAGCGTTGGACGAACAATTGGATGTTGCACCTAAAAAATCCAACACCATCCGCTTGGTGCAATGGTCTACTTCTGTTGCTGCTGCAGCATTAATAGGTTTTTTTATTTTTCAATATTTTTCAAAAAACAATTCGCATGAATTAGCTCAACACTATTGGCCCTATGAAGCTGGTTTACCTGTAAAAATGAGCTCAAAAGGCAAGTACGACGAGGCCATGAATGCGTTTAAATTAGGAAAATGGGAAGAGGCCAAAAAAAACCTGCAAACTATTGATTCGGATACCTCCAATTATTTCTTAGGCATCATTTCCTACGAACAAAAGGATTTTCAACAAGCCATTAATTTTTTCAAAAAAGTGAATAGCAATTCGGCTTATTATTCAGCATCTCAATTTAGAATGGCACTTGTGTTTATTTTAGAAGACAAATTATCAGAAGCCACAACTACATTAACACAATTGAACAGTAAAAACACTGTTTATTCTCCTCAAATAAAAGAACTTTTACAGAAATTAGAAAAATAA
Source organism: Bacteroidota bacterium (assembly GCA_029558435.1). Next base: position 17,003 of record JAKQEZ010000729.1, on the reverse strand, counting down.
TTTCCTTTCTTTAAAAGTATTTTTTAGCTTATACAACACCCTCTAGAGCAATGAACTCTAAAACAAGTTGTATTAAGTTGTAAATAAGCTTTTGAACTTTATTTTAAGTTTTTTATTTTCTGGTGTGTTTTAAAACATCTCTTTGTCAAGTAGTTTATTATCAGTGTTTTTTAAAATAATAAATCATCATTTTGTATCAAATAAAAATATTTTTTTGATTTGGCACTTACCTTTTGTTTTTTGGAGTGATAGAAATGAAAGTCACACTAAACTTTAAGTGAGATTTACATAAAAATACGATTTTATTGATACAAATTCTTACACCCTACCTCCCATAACCACCTTCAATATACAAAGCTCTTAGCACTGCGCTAGGAGCTTTTTGCATTTAGTTTTTAAACTTTTTCTTTCTTCTAAACCAAACCAACACCAAAATCACCAAAGGTAGGGGCAGCAACCAAAATACAATTGCTTGTTTACTATCCAAGGGGCGCATTTTTTTGAAAACGATTGCATCTCCAATTAATCGATGACCAGCCCAATAGTAGGGTGCAGCCAACTCTGAAACAGGTGCGTTTTTAACTTGTGATATTTTAGCTGCTTGCAAAGCCGTAATTGAGTTGGAGTCTTCCTTCATCCTATTGTAAAAACGAAAAAATAATTCGTTCGACGTTTTATCGTCCACTTCCCAAAGGTTTGAAATTGTTGAGGAAACTCCTGCCAAATGAAATTCGCGTACAAAACCATCCACTCCATCTTGTAAAAAATGCTTGCCATTGCCAGAATTGCACGTGTTCAACACCATCAAACGCGGAATATTAACAAGTTGATTCAATTCGCCTTGCATCAATTTACCATCGTTCAACAGCATGTAATTTAATCCAGGCTCCTCTCCTATTACCGCATGTGAACTGATGTGCGCCACTGCGTGCTTGGAATTTAAAAACGCTTGTTGAGTGGCATTTTCATTAAAATAAACATGCGTTCCAGCTACTTCTTGCTGCATTTTTTCTCCAAAAGCAGTCGAAAATGGTAAATTGGCAAATTGTTGATTGTTAAACTGCGGACAAAAAACATTAATTTCTCCATTCACTTTAATTGGTTGGTTGCTAAAAGAACCCGGCGTTAAAACATAACGAATAGACTTTTGGTGCAACAAATAATCCAATTTTCGATAATCATTGGTGATGATTCCTTTGTCGGAACATAGCAAAACTTCAAACGGCAAATTATTGAATTGAGCAACAGGACAAATAATCAACTCGGTTTCAGTCAACGGTTTGGAGAAAATTGCCTTATACAATTTTCGTGCATTTTGGGTATAGGACGTAAAATCATGTTCAACTATTGCTGTTTTTAAATGCTTTATTGATGAATCGAGTTGAGACTCCATTTTTTCCAACCTAACTTTGTGTTTATGAATGAAAAGCACATAAAAAACATTGTCGATTTGGTTAAAATGAAAATCAAGCAATACTTGGTTTTTCTTTAATTGTGCTTGTATAGCTGAAACACTAGAAGAACTTACACCATTTTTTTTCTTGTACAAATCATAATATTTGAGCTTTTGATTGGCTTCAAAAAAACGCTCCATTCTTTCGTGTTCAGAAAGCTGTTGACGCATTACAATTGTAATTTCTTCTCCCTGAGGTATGAGGCTATAAATGGCCAAATTTTTATTAATGCTTTTTCCCTTAAAGTTGGTGTGAATACGGTTCCAAACAGTGTTTGCGGCTTTATTAACCGCAATTGCTTCGTTGAGATAATCAATATTATGGGGATTTATGGATTGAAACTCAAGCAAACACGTCGTGTAATACTTCAACATCATCAACAAATCAACTTTATTGGGAACTTTTTCAAAGTTCAAGGATTTCTTGTTGGATTTTTCATAACCATACGCCTTCATCGATAAACGGAAATTCAATAATGCCTCTTGTCTTAATTGAGCGGTAGCTATGGGTAAATTGCTAAATAACAATGCTTTAATAAAATACGTTCGTCCCAACTCATAGTGCTGATTTCCATACAATTGCTGCCAAAGAGAAATAGCTTGGTCGTAATAGGCTATTGCTTTTTTTTGTGTGAAATCAACTTTTTCCTTATTCCCAGCTTCAAATTCTGCATAGGTCCAATCAAAATAGGCATTTCCCAACAAATGAAGTGATTTTGCTAAATAATGCTTGTTTAGCTTGTTTTTAACTATAAAATCGACAGATTTTTTATAAAAATCGATTGTTTTTGCATAAATCTTAGAAAATTTTTGATAATCCGAAGCACTTGCACTTTGTTTGTAGGATTGCCCTAAAATGTTCCAAATTTTAAAAATTTCCAACTCCAATTGTTGGTTGAGCGTTAGCCCATTTAATAACCTTGAGCAACTATCAGCATATTTTTTTGAAAGAATTTTATCGTACTTTTCGTAATAATAATTGCTAAAACTTGCGTAGGTCAATGCATGATGGTAATCTTTTTTATTGGGATAAATCTTTGATCGTAATTGTGCCGCTTTTTTCCAATTTTCAAGTGCAAAGTCAAAGTCACCGCTCAACATGGCCAAATCACCATTAGTTTGAAATAATTGGACTTTTTGGTTGAACGTAGTATTTTTTTGCTGAAGGTAGAATTCCACTTTACTTCGAGCTGCTTCAAAATCACCTTCCAACTTTTTTTGCTCAATAATTGAAAAATCAACCTGGCAAATCGCCAAGAAATTCCAAAAAGCAAAGAAAAGGGCTACAAGAAATTTCATCGCAAATTACAAAATTGAATGATGTACAACGACCTGATTGCTTGAGTGTTTCAATAAAAGAACAATTGAATTGGACTTGCTACGTTCAATAGCACTAAAAGAAACTGTTCTATATTTCTGATTTGCAAAAGGCACTTTAAGCATAATTTTTACATCAATTTTGAAGCGAGTTAATTAATTCCATCAATTCTTCAAATAGCTGTTAGTTTTATAAAATTGCAGCATTTTGGGGTAAATGTAATAAAAAGCACCAACAAATACAACCAACTTATAACACGTTTTTGTGTGCAAAAAAATAAAAAAATGCACACAATTAGGAAAATTATGGTTCTATTGAAAAGGTCGGAGGGTTTATTTTATGAACCCTTTAAATAACGTGCAGTGGATAAAAGCCTATTTTTCTTACGAAAAATTGATACTTTTTAGCTTTCTTCCTCCTTAAAGTAAACTTAAGTCGGTATAAACCAAAAAAGCATCGCCTCTTTTCAAGGTGATGCTTTTATCAGAGTGGAGTCGGAGGGTTTCGAACCCTCGTCCAAACAAAGAACTCCTAAGGCTTCTACATGTTTAGTTCGTGATTAATTTTCGACGTTAAATTGGACAAGAACACCCAGAGTAACGCTTAACTTCTTAAAATCTCACACCGCCTACGAAGTAAATTTGGTGCCAGCTTGAAAGGATGAACCTCCGTATTCTCTGTTCTTCAAGCTAAAACAAGAGAGAAGGTACTTGTCTAACCTACTGTACTTCGGTCAGATTAAGCTCTATTAACATTCCGTTAATTAAGCAGCAAGTGCGTATGACGTGTTGTCATTTATTGTTTGAGACATGAGATTAACGAGCTACACCACAACGCTCGACATGCTTACACTCAGTCGCCGCATCTGCTGTCAAATCCAATACGACCCCGAATTTCCCTACAAAGATACAACGGAATACTTAAAAAAGTAAAGATTTAACGAATAAAAAACAATCCCTTTCTGTAATTTCGCAACCGAAAGTGCCAATATGACAAAAAAATACCAATACCATATCTTAATGCACCTCATCATTTTTGTGTGGGGTTTTACTGGGATTTTAGGAAAATTAATCCATCTTTCTCCCGAAGTAATTGTGTGGTACCGCGTTATTATTGCCACAATTGGATTGCTCATTTTTTTACCGCTACTAAAAATTCCAATTCGTCTTGCCAATAAAAAAGACATCTGGAAATTAATTCTAGTAGGCATTATTACAAGCGCCCATTGGGTGTTTTTCTATAAATCTATTGCACTATCAACGGCATCTTTAGGAATTTTATGCCTTTCCACCACCACTTTACACGTTACTTGGTTAGAACCCATCATCATGAAACGCAAATTTTCGTGGCTGGAATTCTTCCTCGGACTGCTCATCATTTATGGAATTTATTTTGTTTCATCCGATTTTGAAGCAGATGAATATGTGGCGCTTGCTTATGGCTTGTTGGCTGCTTTGTTGGCCGCCGTCTTTTCTGTTTCCAATGCCAAATTAGTAAAAACAATTCCTTCGCCTCAAATAACATTTTACGAAATGCTTACTGGAATTTTTTTCTTGACTTTTGTTTTGTATTTTGATAATCAGCTAACCTATGAAGCACTCAAAATGACTACTACCGATTTTTGGTTACTTTTATTTTTAGGCTTAATTTGCACCAGCCTTGCATTTTTATTAATGATTAATGTTGTTAAAGTTTTAGGTGCATTCACAGCCTCACTAACCATCAACATGGAGCCTGTTTACACCATTTTCATGGCTATAATAATTCTCAACGAAGATGAATTGCTCAACACCAATTTTTACATCGGATCGTTTATGATTATTGCAATTGTTGTTGCAAACACCATTATCAAAGCAAGTTTTTCTTCAAAAAAAGACCAAAATGCATAAGCAACGTGTTTTTTTATCGTTCTAAAGTCTATTTTTGTACTATTTTTGAAAATTTACGTTAATACAAAGTAATGAAGCAATTAATTTTGTCGTTAATCATCTTTTTTTCCTTTGGTGCAATAGCCCAAAAGGAGAAACCTATGAATTATCGGAAATTTGACAAACGCTTGTTTCACTTTGGTTTTATGCTGGGTGCCAACACTTCTAGTTACACCATCACACCTAAAAAAGATGCTTTTCAAACCTACGGACTCAAAAGTCTATCGGTTAATTCACAACCAGGCGCTCAATTGGGTATTTTAACAACCTTGCGCTGCGGAACACCAATGGTTCGTTTGCGTTTGTTGCCTTCACTTTCTTTTCAAGAACGCATTATTCACCAAGTTTTTGTAGATCCTCTTGATATAACACAAGAAATCATCAACGATGAGCGCGTGCATTCAACCAACATCGATATTCCACTTTTGTTTCAATTTAGAACATTGCGTTACAATAATTTTACAGCTTATTGCATGGTGGGCGGGCAATTTACAGTTGATTTGCAATCGCAACAAAATGCCACTCAAAAATTTGATGACCCTTTTATCAAAATGAAAAAGTTTGATTATTTGGGACAAGTTGGTGGCGGAATTGAGTTTTTTGCTCCTTTCTTTAAATTCAGCTTAGAAATTAAATATTCGCACAGTTTTGTGAACGGTTTTATTCAAGACAACACACGTGTTTCTAGTCCAATCAACAAAATTTACAACAGTGGCTGGGTGTTTTCGTTAATTTTTGAAGGATAAATGGAAATTCAATTTCAAGTAACGCCCGAACAAGCGGTTGACGAAGCCTTTTTACGTCAGAAAATAAAAACCGACTTAGGTTTAAAAACGGATTTTAATTTTCAGTGGAAAAAACGTTCCATCGACGCACGAAAAGCAGCAATTAAAATCAATTGTACGTTTGAAGTTTATGTAAACCAAGAAATTCCAGCGTTTGAACCGCAATTTCAACCTCAGAATGTACACCATTCCAAAGAAGTTGCTATTGTTGGTGCTGGTCCTGCTGGACTTTACGCGGCATTGCGTTGCATTGAATTGGGTTTAAAACCTATTGTTTACGAAAGAGGTAAAGATGTGCGCTCGCGCCGACGTGATTTAGCTTTGCTCAACAAAGAATTGGTGCTTAATCCAGAATCCAACTATTGTTTTGGAGAAGGAGGTGCAGGAACTTATTCTGACGGAAAGCTATACACCCGCTCCAAAAAACGTGGCGATGTGCTAAAAGCCTTAAAATGGTTTGTTCATTTTGGTGCCGAATACGATATTTTGGTCGATGCTCATCCGCATATTGGAACCAACAAACTGCCCAAAATTATCACTTCCATGCGCGAAGAAATTGAAAAATGGGGCGGCGAAGTGCATTTTGAAACAAAAATGACCGATATTTTTGTTAAAAACAAAGCCATTGAAGCCATTGAACTCAATCATTCTCAAGTTCGTAAATTTGACCATGTCATATTAGCCACAGGGCATTCGGCGCGCGATGTTTTTGAATTGTTGCACAAACGCGATATAAAAATTGAAGCCAAACCATTTGCCTTGGGCGTTCGCATTGAACATACACAAGAATTAATTGATAAAATTCAATACCACGGTCGCTTAAACGATGATTTTTTGCCTCCTTCCTCCTATTCGTTGGTAACACAAGTTGACGGAAGAGGTGTTTATTCGTTTTGTATGTGTCCGGGCGGAATCATTGCTCCGTGTGCAACTGCAGAAAATGAAGTAGTTACCAATGGTTGGTCGCCTTCAAAACGCAACAATCCCTATTCCAACTCAGGTATTGTGGTGGCTGTATATCCAGAAGATTTTAAAGACAAAAACAACCCGTTTGTGTGCTTGAATTTTCAAAAAGAAGTGGAGCAAAAATGTTGGGAAGCAGCCGGAAAAACACAAAAAGTACCAGCACAACGCATGTTGGATTTTGTGCAAGGAAAAAAATCAACCGAATTTCCACGAAGTTCCTACATGCCAGGCATTGTTTCGGTTGATTTAACGACGGTTTTACCTCCGTTTATTGCCAAACGTTTGCAACAAGCATTCAAAGATTTTGGCGTAAAAATGAAAGGTTATTTAACCAACGATGCTGTTTTGCATGCGCCCGAATCGCGCACTTCATCGCCTATACAAATTCCACGCAACCCTGAAACATTGGAACACGTTGAAATTGCTGGACTTTATCCATGTGCTGAAGGAGCAGGATATGCAGGAGGAATCATCTCTGCTGCAATTGACGGCATGAAATGTGCAGATGCCATTGCATCGAAGATGTAATTTTATTAATTTTGAAACCGAAAATCAATTTATTATGAAAAGAATATTTCAATCAGCGTTATTTATTTTTGCTGTATCACTACTATTAATCGCTTGTGGAAAAAAATCAACCGCTCGTCCTGTTGCCGAAAGTGTTTCGTCTTTCTTAAATGGCAACACAAATATCATCAGTTTTGGAGCATTTAACTTAAACGATGTTTTAAACAAAACAGGATACCAAGATGAACCAAAAATTAAGATTTTAGTTAACGAGACTTTTAGTCAGTTGCAATCAAGTGTGAATTTAGAAACACCTGTTTTTTATGCTGTTGAAGGTCCTTTGAAAGATAACAATCCAGCTGCAACCTATTTGTTTTTAGAAGTAAAAAACAGTGATTCACTAAAAACTAACTTGGTTAAAAACGGTTTTGAAGTAACTGATAACAAAGAATTTCAATACGTTTCTGATGGCGACATGTGCTTGGCATTTGATAAAAACATTGTAACGGTTATCATTAAATCGGGGATTACTGACGAAAAAGCATTGTTAACAGCTGTCAGAAAACGTTTAACTGGAGATGTTAGCACGGGTTATGTTGCCGATATTTTGAACCAAAAAAACGATTTCACTTTTGGTGTTAATTTGGCTAATCTTTATGGCACCTCCAACACCGATTTGGCTGATTTAAGTGCTGAAAAACAAAAAGAATTAACCGATATGATGACCAACTCATTCATTTCTGGAGCACTGAATTTCAACAATGGAGAAATGGCTTTTAAAGTAAAAAATCATTTTTCGGATGCGTTGAAAAACAAATTATTTTTCTTGAAAGACAACAATGCAAAAATTGTTGGTAATCTAGGTGCAGGGGCTCCAAAAGCTGGTTTATCACTAAATCTTGACACTAAAAAATTACAAGAGTTCTTGAATGAATATGCTCCAAATGCAATTGATGACTTGACCGAAGAAATTGGTGGTCCGTTTGCTCTTGCAATGCTTGCTGCAGATGGCGATATTTCTAAATTAATTGACGGTAGAATTGGTGCCTTGGTGTTTGGTGATGCCAACAATTTGATGAGTGGCTTAACACCCGACCTTAATTTCTTTATAGGATTGGCAGGTCAAGGCAAAAAATTTGGAGAAACAATTAAAGAACAGTTAGCCGATAAATTCAAAAAAGTTGAGTTAACCAATGCTGGAATTGCAGGTTCTAGCTCACTTGATTTTGTTGGAAACAGTGTTCAATTGCCAGCAAGTGCAGCTAATTTTGGAAAAAACTCGGTTGATTTCTTCTTAGACTTAAGCACTGTTGATGCTGCTTCTTTTGATTTGGATGGAGGAATGAAATTTTTAGAATTATTAAAAAGTGTTTCGCTCACCTACAACAGTGATGGTGGTGAATTAATCATTAAAACAAAAGACAATAAAGACAATATTTTAAAACAAGTACTTCAAAAAGCATTGCAATCTTTTGAAGATCAATTAGCATTTTAATGAACAACGATTTTATAACATTTAACACCAAGGAATTAGAAATTCCTACATTGCACCGTCATTTGTTGGGAGCTGTGGGTCCACGCCCAATTGCATTAGCCTCTACCATTGATGAAAACGGAGTTGCCAATTTAGCGCCTTTTAGTTTTTTCAATGTGTTTAGTGCCAATCCACCAATTGTAGTGTTTTCGCCTGCAAACAGTGGAAGAACAGCCGATCCAAAAGATACATATTTCAACGTCATAAAAACGCCAGAAGTGGTGATTAACGTTGTTACCTATGAAATGGTTCAACAAGTAAACGTTGCAAGTTGTCCCTATCCTGCTGGAACAGATGAATTTGTGAAATCGGGGTTCACACCTTTGAAATCAGAAACGGTTCAACCATTTAGAGTTGCCGAATCACCTGTTCAACTAGAATGTAAAGTATTGGAAGTTAAAGAATTGGGGGCAGGAGGAGCAGCGGGTAATTTGGTAATTTGCGAAGTTACACGCATTCACATCTCCAAAAATGTGATGGATGAAACAGGCATGATAGACCAACATAAAATTGACTTAATTTCTCGCATGGGAGGTCCGTGGTATTGCAGAGCCGATAAAAATTCGATGTTTAAATTAGTTCGTCCGTTAACTGTTTGTGGTGTTGGGTTTGACAATCTTCCAGAAGATATTCTCAAAAGTACCGTGTTGACAGCAAACAATTTAGGCCAATTAGCAGTAATTGAAACCATTCCAGACGAAACTGCTGTAAATGATTACAAATTATTGGAATTAAGTGATTTTTTCCTATCTTTAGAACAAAATCCGGAAGAATTAGAGTTGGCATTACATCGTCATGCAAAGGAATTACTTGAAGAAGACAAGATTGAAGAAGCATGGATGACCTTACTAGCATTCAACAGATAATAACGAACAACAATAAAATTAATAATTAGTATGTATAAATTAACAGGAACAGTAAAAGTTATCAGCCCTACTGTACAAGTTTCAGAAAAATTTGCAAAAAGAGAATTCGTAGTTACGGAATCATCTTCAATGTATCCACAAGACATTCTATTTCAATTAACACAAGACAAGTGTAATTTAATTGATTCGGTTAATGTAAACGATTCAATAGAAGTTTCGTTCAACTTACGTGGAAGAGTGTGGACAAGTCCGCAAGGAGAAGTAAAATATTTCAACACATTAGAGGCTTGGCGCATTGAGCGTGTTGGTCAGCCAATGGGTGGAGGAATGCCGCAAGGTGGACCATCAGAAATGAATTTAAACCCTACTCTACCTCCAATTGAAAAAGCAACAGCAGAAAGCGAGGACGACGATTTACCGTTCTAATTAGCTAAAAATATTAAAAAATGCTGTAAGGTGTCGAGGTTAACTTGGCACCTTTTTTAATTTTTATGTTCCAAGACGTGAATTTGCAAGTTTTTTGCTTCAAAATTTACCCGATTGGGGTTCCAAACAAAGAATTTCAATTGGTCGTTAACACTTCTAATTTCGGGCGTTAAAAACAAGGTATCAAAAGTTTGCCAATTTGTATTAGTTGTTTTCATGTTAAAATACATTGCTCCATAATCGCCATTTTTTCGTTCCATCATAACGGCATAATACAAATCATTGGGGATTGTATCGTTATAGCGATAATCAAAAGTAAAACGCACCCAACAATGGTCTTTTGAAGTGAGTTGATTAAAAGGTATTTTAAACGTATTTATAAATTCTAAATTACCATTTTCATCTTTAACCTTAAAAATTTCTTGTTGATTTATAAACAGTTTACTACTATAATCTTCTGGATTTTTTAGTGTTTGGATACCATCAAAACTTCGTTCAATGAGCAGTAATTTTTTATCCTCTTCGGTTACTGCCGTTTTAAAGAAAATGCGTTTGTAATAAGCCGCTGTCATGCGTGAATCGTGCAAAATATAATTGCGCAATTGCCACCATTGAAATTGATTGAGACCAATAAAAAAGAGCGTTAGTGCAACAATTGTACTTCGCACTGCCAATTGTTGTTTACCAACCCACACAAAGAAAAACCCCATAGCAATTAACAAAATTGGGTATTGGGTAATAACTGGACGCATTGAAAAACTGGAACCATACCAATATTCTGTCCACGACGCCATGATGTAAAAAGAAATAGCAAAAGGAACAAACAGGCCAATAAACAACTCTTTTCGTTGTTTATACATCGCAACAAAACCAAAAACAGCAAACAACATGATAGGAGTATAAATCAACCATCCTTTACGAAAGCTAAACAATGCTTCAATAATGTGAGGCCAAAAAATATCCAATCCAACACCAGGATTTTTATATGAATCATACAAGATGGAACCCGTTTTTGCATACCAGTACATCATTTGGGGCGATGCAATCACTAAACAAACTACAACAGTAATGAGTAATTGTTTTTTGTATTCAAGTAAAAAAAGACCTCTATTTTTAAGCGAATCAAACGAAGTAACGCCCCACAGCAATGGTAAAAAAACGATTAATACCTCACTTGGTTTTATTAATGCCATTAAAACTACAGAAACACCTATGGCCATCATGTTTTTTAATCGGAAATGCTGATACCATTGAATCGTGTTCCAAAGTAGAATACAAACCAACATAAATAAAATATTAGTTGTTTCTAAATTTTTGTAGGTCATGTGATGGACATAATTTGTTCCTACTACACAAATAATAAGCAATATTGCTGTTAGTTGATCGGAAAAGAAATGTTTCAGAATTTTTCTTAAATAATACAATCCAATGAGTGTGTATATTATACAACCAAACACCAATGAATAGGCATAAGGTTCACTTAATCCATCTTGAGGAAAACCAAGCCATCCTGCCAAAACATGACCGATAAAAAAGAACCCCGAATACATGATAGACATCCCAAACAAGAAAAAATACATAGGTTGGTTATCGGGGGTTGATGAAATCTGGTACAGCGTTCCAGAAAGCTGGTGTTTTTGGTTCAATTCCTCCACCCACGTTCTATCGTTGAGCATCATATCACCTTCAATAAACGTGGCTTCAAGTGGCAGGTAATAACCAAAAATATCCCAAGCAATTTCGTTATTAACAATATGTGTGGCTCTAAAAACAACTATCCAAGCACATAAAATTAGCAAGGTATAAAGTGAAAGGTTCTTGATTTTCGCCATTATTATTGTTTTTTTTAATATTGACCAAAACTAACAAAAAAAATGAAACCTCATTTGGCTAAAAAAAAGTTTGAAACTTATTAACATCTGAAATCTGTATCAATTTTCGTAGTATATTTGTACACTATGAGCGAAGAATTTATTGTATCAGCAAGAAAGTATAGACCCCAAACCTTTGACACTGTTGTTGGTCAAAAGTCGGTGACGTCTACCTTGCGCAACGCAATAAAAACCAATCATTTGGCGCATGCATTTTTATTTTGCGGTCCACGTGGAGTTGGAAAAACAACCTCTGCACGTATTTTGGCAAAAACCATCAATTGTTTTAATAGAACAGAAGATGTAGAGGCTTGCGACCAGTGTGAATCGTGCAAATCATTCAACGAAGGTGCTTCTTTAAACGTTTATGAGTTAGATGCTGCATCCAACAACTCAGTTGAAGATATTCGAGGTTTGATTGACCAAGTGCGCGTTGCCCCACAAATTGGAACACACAAGGTGTATATCATCGACGAGGTGCACATGTTGTCCAATCAAGCATTCAATGCTTTTTTGAAAACGTTGGAGGAACCGCCTAAATATGCCATTTTCATCTTGGCAACTACTGAGAAGCACAAGATTATCCCAACGATTTTATCGCGTTGTCAGATTTTTGATTTCAATCGCATTAAAATTAAAGACATTTCAGATTATTTGGGTTCAATTGCTGTCAAAGAATCTGTAACCATAGATCCTGAAGCATTGTTTTTAATTGCTCAAAAGGCGGATGGAGCATTGCGTGATGCCTTGTCTATTTTTGATCAAATTGTTACTTTTTCTGGAAATAATATCACCTATCAAAACGTAGTTGAAAACCTCAATGTGTTGGATTACGATTATTATTTCAGAGTGGTTGATTTTGCACAAAAAGAAGACATTCCAAACACATTATTGCTATTCAACGAAATTATTGACAAAGGATTTGATGGTCACAACTTTATTGTTGGCTTGTCTGCTCATTATAGAAATTTATTGATTTGTAAGGATATTCGCACAGCAAGTTTATTGGAAGTGGGTGAAGCAACAGAAAATCGTTACATTCAACAAGCAAAAGAAGTTGATTCGCATGTTATTTTACGTTCTTTGGCAATCTTATCCAAAGCAGATGTTGAATACAAACAAGCTAAAAATCAACGTTTATTGGTTGAAATCACCTTGATGCAATTGTGCTCATTGAAACAAGAACTTGAAAAAAAAAAGGCTTAACTGATCCCGTAGAAATTCTACCTTTTCCAGGCCAGAAATTACGCGATAAACAAAATAAAATTCCAGCCCAAAAGCCTTCGGTAGCGCCAACCAATCCTTCGATAAGTCAGCGCATGTATGAAAAACCCGAACCAAAAGTATTGCAAAAGGCGGGTGAAAAGCTGGTAACAACCAATTTATCCATCAAAAAAATTGTTGCCGAGCAAACAAATAATCAAGCACAACAGGCTGCTATTCAAAATGAACCAGCAGAAGAATTTACAATAGACCAAGTAAATATGTTTTGGCGTCAGTTTGCCAATCGCATGAAAGATGAAGGAAAAGAAACGTTTTACAATGCCTTAGTGAAACGCAATCCAAAACAAATTACCAATGTTTTATACCAATTAGAGGTTGACAACAACGTGCAAATTGAAGTTATAAAAACAGATTTTGATCGTTTTATGACGTTTATGCGCAACTCCCTAAAAAACTTTGCTTTCTTTGTTGAAGTTAAAGTTACAGACAACCAATCCGAAGATGCAAAACACTTAAACGGCAAAGATAAATTTGCAATTCTTTCTCGTAAATTCCCTTATATCAACACATTAAAAGACACATTCAATTTAGATATTGATTATTGATTATTCAGCAATGATCAATCGTTCCATTGTACCTGTTTCTTCGTAGTGAATGATAAACATTCCTTTTTTAGTAAAGTTGATGCTATTTTGATTATTTACTTTTGCAACCAAATCACCGTTTACTGCATAAATAGTTGCAACAACATTATCTTTGAATTTCAACAATGCATTTGCCGCATCGTAATGCACCATTGTTTGATTAAACTCAAGAGGTATAATTCCATGCGTATGTCTTTGTCCATTAAATTCTGTAGATGTTAAACGGTAATAGTTGACACCCATTTCAGGCTCAAAATCAATCAATTGATAATCTTTTAGGGTAGTTGCAGAACCTCTACCATCTACGTTGTCAATTAAGGTCCAATTAACACCGTCAGTGGAACGATGAATAGAAAAATAATCGTTGTTTCGTTCTGTTTCAACACGCCAATTTAAGTAAGCAACGCCGTTGTTTTTTTCACCCGTAAAACTAACAACTTCACTTCCCAACACAATTATTGGATCAAACGCACAATTAGTAAACACACCTTGCGTTGCAGCACTTCCACCTACTGGATTGGAACCATACGTGGCATAAGCACCATCTCCACTTCCTCCATTATAGGAATATGGATTGGTATGTGTTGTTCCATCTGTTGTGGTGAAAGAAACACTAAAGTTTTTAACCCCTGATGAATTTCCAAAGTTACCACCTGTATGCCAAGTATCTCCACTTGAGCCAGATTGTCCATAAATAACATACACAGGTCCTTGACCACACATCGAGCTCCAATCAAAAGCACACACCGGAATATTACTTGGCAAAAACAACATTATTGAATTGGGTGGAATGGTTTGGTTATAGCCATCTAAATAAAGTGTCCCACAACCAGCTTGTGTATTTATTGCAGCTGTAGTTGTAGAATTATTTACAACACTTCCCATAATATCATAAGCTGGACTACCAGGATAATTAATATCAATATTGTTTGAAATCGCAAGCAAACTATACCCTCCTGTATTTGCAAAAACGATTTCTGTAATCCCTTCAGTGACACCAGAACAAGATGGAATACTATTGCATCCATTATAAATTAAACTTGTGATATGTGGTTGTGTTAGCACACAAGGCGCTCCTGTTAATGTGATTGTTATTGTGGTAGTTGAATTACTTGTAGTTACTGGGTTTGAACTAACAATACGAATCAAATAGTTGCTTCCACTTGCCGTTTGAGCTGGAATGGTAAAATTAATCGTACCACTAGGATCTGTTCCACTCAAGGCGATGTTTCCAATGGATGTTGGGCTAGCAAAACTCCCTGTTGCATTTGACAATTGAGCGGTGAAGGTATTACCAGCATTAAACACACCATCAGATGTAAAATCTATAGAGCTATTTGCTCCAGTTGTACAATCTACAGAATAAGAGGTAGAAGATAAATTGGAGGCTGTAATTGTGTTAGACGACAAGCACGATACACTTCCGTTGAGTGTAAAATCATCCAAACGAAATGAACCTGTTACGCTACTCCCTCCTGATAATTCAAGAGTAATGGTAACTGTGCCAGTAAGTAGCATAGAACAAGTACCTGAAATTACACTTCCACTCGTTGGTACAGTACCAGTACCAACCGAAGTCCCATTGACTTTTAAGTCCCAATTTTGCGCTCCTGTGTTACTTCTTCTCGCCCAAAAACTAAAACCACTTAAATTCAATTCACAACCAGCGGCAATATCAAATGTGAGGGTATAACTAGGTGTTCCCGAAGAATTTGAAATAGACAATGAACTCCCGGTATTTCCACCAATATTACTAAATGCACCAACTGTATTGGTCCAAGAAAAATTGGATAGTTGTGCATCTACTGGCGAAGGAGCTGTTGTATAGGGATTTGCTGTAGGGCTGTCATCAAAATTATACACCAAAACTTGTGAATTTGCACTGTAACAAATAACTAGAAATAATAGTAACAACGTACTTTTCACACCTAAAACATTAAAAAGCATAGTAATTTTCATGTTTCTAATTTATTAAAAAAAATTGATTTGTATCAAAATTATTTAATAAAATAACAAATAATTGAAAGTAGTAAAAAGGTAACTAAAAAGTAATTCTTTAATGCGTTAGCTCAAACTCATGATGCTTTTTAACCGCTTGATAATAAAGAACTAAAGTAAACAGAAGTAAAAAATGGCTCAAATCGTTTCTGTCCCAGTATGGATGAATGTTGAATTTAAAAATTTGTGGAAGGAGGGAGAAGAAAAGCAACAACATAGCATACCACAAATTTATAAAAGAATCGTGGATTTTTGTTTTGTAATAAATACCCAATACACCCAGGCAAAGCACCAAACCAAGCACAGATGCCAAAGAAGGAATGATTAGTCCAATTTCTGGTTTATGAGAAATATCCATATTAATCAATAAAATTGCTTCTGCAGCGATAAGTATCACTAGTTTTAGTAGTGAAATTTTACGATACAACGGTTTTCTTTTTTCGTTTGGATAAATAGAAATCATTGCGTTTTCTATATAATAAGGCGCAAACAGTGAAAAGAACCACGATGGAATTTTGCCTGCAACTTGAAAATAGTTGTACAATAAATGTCCAAATCCACCTAAAAAAAAGCTAAAACCAAAAAACAAGTAGAAAAGTCGCCAATTTTTTAAAAAATCATTGCTTCCTTGTTGTTCTATTTTTTTTACTTTAAAATAAAAATACATGGAAAGTAGAAAAATTAAGAAATTACCAATAAAACCGTTGGGTTCTAATAAATCCAGTCCAAACAATTGAAATTCTATTTTAGGAAAGTCGGTGCCAATTTGCATAATGTGTGTTTGCGTTTTATGTGTATTGCTGCAAAAAACGGTTAAATTAGGAATTTAGTATAAAAAAAAGGCTCTTTTAACAGAGCCTTTAATTTGTAGAGGTCCCGAGCGGATTCGAACCGCTGTAGACGGTTTTGCAGACCGGTGCCTAGCCTCTCGGCCACAGGACCCTTTTTATTGGGGACACAAACTTACAAATTATTTCTGAAATAACTAATAAAATTCACAAAAAGACACTAAAAAAGTAATTTCAAAAAAAATGAAGTAGTTAACTTATTAATTTTAAATGTGTTTTAAGGTTTAATTAAAATAAAATTAAAAAAGTTCGTCAAAACAATTGTTAAATTAAAATAAATACATAACTTTGCACCCCACAAACAGTAAAAGAACTGTTTTTAGATTCCGTAGCTCAGCTGGTAGAGCAATACACTTTTAATGTATGGGTCCTGGGTTCGAATCCCAGCGGGATCACTTTTAAGCCACCTACTTGGTGGCTTTTTTCGTTAAATACCCCTAAATTTCAAGAAATTATTTAATAACACCGAATTGATGTTCATAAATTTTATGTTTTTAGATATAATACAAATCATCTGTTTTCAATCGTAAAAAACGATTGACGCCAAAAAGTGCAGCGAACAAAATGATAAAGAAACTCATTACAAAAACAATGATTACAACAGGTAACCAAATATGTGTTTGATACAAATTAAG
>JAKQEZ010000647.1 GCA_029558435.1 Bacteroidota bacterium | reverse complement strand
GTATTGATACCTTCCTGATGATTGGTTGATGTTATAACACGTGTTTTGTCTTGTTCTTCAATTCTAATTTTATCAACATCAATTTTAATGTCCTCTTGTTTTTTGGTGCTAACTTGGTAATCATTGGAAACAACTTTTGCGTTATCTTCCAATATTGATTGGTGCGCCAAATTTGAATTGCGTTCATAATTTTCATTAGCTTTATCCAAAGTAATACGTGTTTGCTCGTCTTCTTCTAATTTTGATTTAATCACCAATTTATCAGCTGTGCGCACATTGCCTTCTACAATTAATTGGGTGTACAAGTTATAGATATTTCCAATCGTTTCTTTTAACTCATCTTTTTTAATAGCTGTTAGTTCTGCATTTGCAGTTAAGGCATTATTTTCTGTTTTAACAACTCTATTGCGTTTACGATCTTTTCTTGTCTCTTCCGCTTTTTTCAATGCTACTTCTCCATCGAGTATCGAACCGTCAAAAGGCTCACCAAGTGGTTGAAGTTCTGCGCTTTCTTCAATTGTTGGGTTCAGAATAGCATTGATTTCATCAATTTTTGATTTTGGATAAGGATCTGTTGATTTGATTCGGAGAGCTCTATTGTAATATTCTAATGCTTTTTCGTAATCTTTTGAGTTGAAATTCTGATCTGCAACATCCAATATTTTTTGGTATTGCTCATTTGCTTGCATTTCAGCATCTAATTTATTGAGACGTTCAGACTCTTTCAACTGTTTGATTGCGTATTGATTGTCGGGTTTAATTGTCAATGCCTTGCGGTAAAGTTCACCTGCTTTTTGATAGTTTTTAGAGTAGAAGTTTTCGTCTGCTTCCGTTATAAAGCTGTTGAATTGCGCATCTACTTCTTTTTGAGCTTTGTTGATTAAATCCAATTGAGCCATTAATGCTTCAACTTCAGCTATTTTTTGAAGTGTATTAGCATCATTTGGCTTGAGATTTAACGCATTTTTAAAATTGTTCAATGCCAATTCATATTCTTTATTCTTTTGATTGGCTACTCCAGCATTAAAATATTGATTGAATGTTGCTTCCAAATTGGCTGCTTTATCTTTTTCAGAAAGCAATTTTTTCAACTCGTCAATCTTTGCCTGTGGTGTAGGGTTTTCTGGAATTAATGCTTTTGCTTTTTCGTAAGATGCAATCGCAGCACTATATTTTTTGTTGTTTTCAGCTTCTTGCGCTTCCTTCATAAGTTGATTAAATTCAGCCAAGTTTTTCTCTATGCGCTCAATATGAGCCAAATATTCTTTTGGACGAGGATCGGATGGACGAAGATTAGTTGCTGTTTTTATATAATCACGTGCTTTTGAAAAATCGTTGTCACTTATTTTACTTTTTATGGCAGAAATAATTTTTTCAAATTGCGCATCTTGCTCAGCTTTAATTTGATCTTGTGCTAATTTTTCTGCATGTTTTGCTTTTATAACAGGCAATTCTTCATTCGGTTTTACCTCTAACGCTTTGTTGTATTTCTGAATGGCATTAACATAATCTTTTTTGTTGACCAATTCATCACCTGCAGCTAAAAGCTCGTTGTATTTTTTATCTTTTTCTGAAAGTGCATTTTGTTGTTGCAACAATTTTGTTAATTCTTCAATTTTAGTTTTAGGAAGCTCTTCTAAAGGTTTTAGCTCACTTGCTTTTTTGTAGTGATTGATAGCTTCTGAATATTGTTTTGCTGCTTCTGCAATTTGTGCTTTTTCAATAGACGCTTTGTAATCCAACTCCGTTTTTTCTGCCTGCGCTTTTTTAGCTAGCAATTGCTCAATTTCTTGAAGTTTTTTACTAACCTCATTATCACTTTTTATTTTTAAAGCTTCTTCAAATGAATGTTTGGCTTTTACATATTCACCAGCATTTGCTTCTGAAAAACCTTGTGCTTTTAAACGGTTAAACTCTGCTGAAAGTGCCAATTCATCTTTAGCTTTTGCCATTTCAGCTTCAATAGCAGCAATTTGTGAGCGTGCTGTTGAGTTGTTTGTTTCTAAAGTTAATACTTCCTGATAAGCTCCAAGGGCAACACCCCATTCTTTTTTCTTAAATGCAGCTTCTCCTTGTGCTAGTAACGCTTGAATTTTTGCAGATTTCTGATTTTCTTGTGAAACAAGTGTTTTTATTTCTGCTAACTTAGCCTTCACTTCAGCATCGTCTTTAATTTTTAATGCTTGTTCAAAATTGGAAATGGCATTTGGATAATCTTTACTTGCAACTGCTTTAAAACCTTCCGCTTTCAGTTGATTAAATGCTTCTAATTTTTTAGCTTCTTGCGCTTGTGCATCCAATAAATTTTTTATCTCATCCAACTTGCTTTTAGCAGTTGCATTGTCTTTGTCGAGTGCTAAAACTTCTAAATATTTTGCTTGTGCTTGCTGATAATCTTTGGCAGAGAAGAAGTTTTGTGCCTCAATCAATAAATCAGTTACCTTGCTGTTTTTTTGAGAAGTTGCAATCAATTGGTTGATGCGGTCTATTTCTTGTTGTGGATACGTTTCATCAGGCTTGATGTTTTTTGCCAGTTCCAATTTAGCAATTGCCTCTGTGAATTTACTTGCATCGCGCAATGCATTTGCTTCGTTAACAGCAGCATTGTATTTTGCTAAAAGTTCATTTTTAGAAATAGATGACGCCAAGTTTTCTTTTGCTGAACTTAATTTCTGCTCCACCGTTGCATCCGCTTTAATTTTCAATGCATCGGTATATGCAGTAATTGCCTCTTGCCATTTTTGGGCTGCAACAGATGCGTCTCCTTGTGTAACTAACTGATTAAATTTAGCATCTTTTTCTGCCAGTTGTTGCAACTCATTTTTCTTAGTTGCAATTTGTGCAATGAAATTTTTAGCAACAGAATTATCCTTATCCAACGATAAAACTTCATTGAATTTTGGAAGAGCAGCATCGTATTGAGCAGTGTTAAACAAGCTTTCACCCTCTTGTAAAAGCGCACTTATTTTTTGAGCTTTTTCTGCCGAAGCAGCCAATTTTGCTAATTCACTGTCAATTTCTTTAATGCGAGCTAATGCTTTGTCATTTGTAGCTTCTAAGGCTAATACTTGTTCGTATTTTGCTTTAGCAGTTGTATAATCTTTTTGGGCAAATAGTTTTTCACCTTCTGCTAACAAGGCTGTAATTTGTTGCAATTTTTGCGCTTGCGATTGTTGGTCGGCAAGTAATTGATTGATTTTTGTAATTTGCTCCTGCGGATATGCTTCGGTTGGTTTTATTGCTTTTGCAGCCTCATATTTAACCAATGCTTCCGTATATTTTTTTGCATCACGCAAGGTGTTTGCCTCTGTGATTGCCGCTTGATAACTCTCTTCTTTTTTCTTTAAATCGGCTAATTCATTTAATTTTTCTTGTGCTTGCGTCATTTTAGCATAAACTCCGTCATCACTCTTTACAGCCAACGCATTTTTATAAAAACCTATTGCTTTTTCCCATTCTTGAGCGGTAACACTTGCGTCTCCTTTGGTAACAAAATCATTGAATTTAGCATCACTTGCAGCTGCGTCTTGTTGCGCTTTCAAAAGCTTGTCAATTTCAGCAATTTTTGCAATAGCAGTAGCGTTTTTCGCATCCAATGTCAACACTTCGTTGAATTTAGATTTTGCGTCTGATAAACGCGGTCCATCCATTACAGAACCTTCCATTAAGGTAGTTCCTTCTTGCAGTAATTGTTCAATTTTTGCTTGTTTATCGCTAGCTGCTTTTTGTTCAGCAATAAGTTTGCGAATTTCTCCAATTTTTGTTTGAGTTGGTGTGTCAGCAGGCTTTATTACTAATGCCGCCTCGTATTTAGCCAATGATGTTGTGTAATCTTTTGCTGTAAAAGCACTTGCACCCTCGGCAATTAATTGTGCAAATTCTGCCTCTTTCTTTTGTGCATTTTCCAAATCGCTCAATAATTTTTGCGCTTCTTGAATTTTAATGTCAACTGCTGGGTCTTGCTTTAATTTTATGGCTTCTTGGTATTTTGCAATGGCTTCTTGGTATTTTTTGGCTGTTTTTGCATCGTCACCTTGTTTTACTAAAGTATTAAATTGATCGAGCAATTCTTTGTCTTTTGCCAATTGCGCCAAAATACCTTCCACTTCTGTAATTTTAGTTGGAGCAACGGTATTGGTGTTATCAAGCGTTAGCACCTCCTTGAATTTTGTCAAAGCAATGTCATAGGTTTTATCTGCAATGGCTTTATCACCTTCTTGCAGTAACTTAGCAATTTTATCGGCTTTTTCTTTTGCCGCCTTTATTTCAGCAAGTTTCTTGGTTATTATATCGATTTGACCTTTAGCATAGGTGGATGCCGGTTCAATTTTTAGGGCTTCATCAAACTTTGTTTTTGCTTCTTCCCATTTTTCTTCTTTCACCAATTGGTCGCCAGCAGCTACTAACTGATTGTATTGTTCTTTTTTAGCAGCGGCATCTTCCTCAGCTTTTATGAAGGCATCAATTTCACTAATTTTTTGTTTTGGATAAGCTTCGTTGGGTTTTAATTTTAACGCCTCGTTGTAGTTATCACGTGCCGAGCGGAAACTTTTTTGCTTCACCATTAAATCGGCCGCTTCTATGAGCTGTTTGTATTTCGCTTCGTTTTCTTTTTCCTTTACCAAACGGTTAATTTCCTTGATTTGATCCAAAGGATATTGCTCATCGCTAATGTCGGATGCTTCGTAGTATTTTTGTTTTGCTTTTTCGTAATCGCCTAATTTGAAGAAGTTATCAGCCGCTTTAATTAAATTCAAATAAGCTGCATTTTCTTGTTGAAATTTCAAGGCATCTTCTTTTTGCTTTTGAAGTAGTGCATCAATTTCATCTATGCGCTGAATGGGATAAGTTTCTTTGGGTTTGTATTTTGTTGCCTCTTCATATTTAGCTAACGCTGCGGTATAATCTTTGGCGTTAAATGCTTTGTCGGCTGCTTGAATGGCTGCATTGTAAGCTGCTTGATTGTTTTGGGCGTCTTGTTCCGATTTCTTGAGTAAATTATCAATTTTATCAGCAACAGCCTTACGCTTAGCATCGTTTACTTCTACATAACCTTGTGAGTTCCAGGTAAATTCTCCTACACTTTGTGTATTTAAAAATGAAAAATCCAATCCCGGACGTTCCGCAAAAATATCTAAATCCAATTTGTCAACGGGTTTAAAATCTCCCGCTGGCGTATCTTCTAAATTTAATCCAATAAAATTAAAACTTACTTTTTTGCTAACAAATCCACTTTTTTTGAAAACTACGTCAAATGGTTTTTTAATGTCAATGGCTCCTTTAACAGAATAGCGTCCGTTAGAACTGGTTGTTGCTGAGCTTACTGCTTGGCCATTTTGAATAATGCTCACGGTAACACCAGATTCGCTACTTCCTTTATCAAAATTAGAAACTGCGCCGTCAAATTTTACATTCAACGACTGACTAATCCCCAAAAAGGGGAAAAAAAGGAGGAGAAAAAAGAAAAGTTTTTTCATATTAACTACTTAAACGTCTTTACTGTACAACTTGTTACAGATTTGGTTTAAATTTGGGTTAAAAATAATGACAAATATCGAAAAAGTCTTGAATTTTTGAATCAAATATTATGCTAAACATCAATCAACTTAGTTTTTGGGAACGAAAAACGTATTTTGAAGGCATCGATTTTTTAATAATCGGTGGTGGAATTGTCGGTTGTTCAACAGCTTATCATTTAAAAATGAAATTTCCAACTGCAAAAATTGTTGTTTTGGAACGAGGCTATTTACCATCTGGAGCAAGTACTAAAAATGCTGGTTTTGCAAGTTTTGGCGGTCCCGTTGAATTGGTAGAAGATTTGAAAAAACACCCTGCATCACTTGTGTGGGAAACCATTCAAGCTCGCTATGAAGGATTAATCTATCTGCGCGAATTAATTGGCGATGCAGCAATGGATTTTCAAGCCAATGGTGGTTGGGATTTGATTGACCATCAACAAACGGCAATTGCAACGGAGGTGAGAGATAATTTGAATGAATTGAATACAGAATTCATCCGTCTAACGGGCAAAAAAGGATTTGAAGAAGATGCGCAAGCAATTCAACGCTTTGGATTTCATCAACTTTCAACAGCTTTTAAAATACTACAAGAAGGCCAGATAGACACAGGAAAAATGATGCACCGTTTTTATCAACTTCTTGCAGAAAAAGGAGTGTTGTTGCTCAATGGTATTGAAGTTGAAACACTTGGTGCAAACTATAATTCGGTTGAAACTACCATCGGACAAATTACTGCTTCCAATGTGGTTATAACAACCAACGGTTTTACACAAAAATTGGTGAAAGAATTGGATGTAAATCCTGCCAGAGCACAGGTTTTGGTAACATCACCCATTTCAAATTTACAACTAAAAGGAACGTTTCATTACGATGCGGGTTACTATTATTTTAGAAATTTTGAAAACAGAATTTTATTGGGCGGGGCACGCAACCTTGATTTTGAAGGCGAAACAACGTATGAAATGACCACCACACCATTGATTCAAAACCGTTTGGTGGAGTTGCTTAAAACAATGATTATTCCCAACACCCAATTCACCATCGATTATCAATGGGCGGGCACTATGGGAATGGGCACAAGCAAATTTCCGATCATTCAAAAAATTAACGACAACTGTGCAGTGGGAGCTCGTTTGGGTGGAATAGGAGTGGCGCTGGGTACCAACGTTGGTAAAAAGGTTGCAGCACTTTTTTAACCTAAGAATTCAATTTCGTAACCTTCGTGCTTGCGAATATTGAGCACACTTTGATCGTCGAAAAGTAAATATTGACCTTTGATGCCAATCAATGTTTTTTCAATTACTGCTTGCTTGTCAAACGAAAGAGAATTGATTTTTTTGGGGTATTGCAAAACGGGATAGTTGATTTCTATCAATTCGTCATCTTCCGAAAAATAGGTGGTTAAATCATCGGGCAATTGTTCTTGCAAACGCCATTTTTCTTCCACTAAATCGATGGTTTCGTTGATTTCATTTTTGAGCATTTTTTGCCAATTGGTTTTATCGGTAAAAATACTTTTTAGGGCAACTTCAATTCTTCCAGCTTCAAAGCGATTGGGAGTTTCCATCAACCGAATGGCAGCGCTTGCTCCTTGGTCAATCCAACGAGTTGGCACCTGAGTCGTGCGCGTTACGCCTACCTTTATCTCGCTCGAAAGTGCCAAATAAACAACATGTGGTTGGTTGTGGTTGGCTTGTTCCCATTCCACATCGCGACCTTCGCCCAAATGTGCCCTGCAAAGTTCTGGATGAATGATGCATTCTGCTGCATTTGCTGCTGTTTGAAAACAATTGAAACAAAATCCTTGAAACGATTTGTTGATTTTTTTGGAACAGTTAACACAATAAATAGCTCCAGAAAATGCTAATCGAATGGGTTTTCCTATATAATCGTTTACTACAATTTTATCAGAGCCAATACGAAAACTGTACTCAACCGTATCGGTGAGCACAGCATTCATTTTACGAGTAATAAATTTCATTAATTTTCGGGTAAAATTTGCATTTTATCAGCAAAGTGATAGCAATAATCGCGTAAATCCTCGCTAATGTTGCGTTCACCTGTTGCACGCTCAAAGGTATCTGCCATTGTGAGCAATGTTTGATGGAAAAATTGTTTCATTTCCTCCACCGACATGTCTTTGGTCCATAAATCAATTTTCATCGTGTTGTTTTCATTATGATCCCAAACCGATAAAAGCATGGCACGTGCAGGTTTGTCTTCTACATCACCGTCTTTTGCGGTCCATTTAATTTTTAAAGGCAAATTATTTTCGTTCATTCCTACTTTTAAAACAATTTCGGAAGTTTTTACAATTTTATCTTCTTGACTCATGCTATAAATTTTTATATAATTATTTGGGTTGATACGATTGTAGTATCTCGTTGTATGGAGTGTTGATTAATTCCTCAAATGTGGTTTCAGAATTTTCCATGTAGTTTTTTACGATCACCCAGCCAAGGTATTGTCCTAATCTATCTGGACCTTTTTCTGGGAGACCAGAAGTAAATGGACCTTCTTGCAGCATATTTTTGGCAATTAAATCATCTGTTTTAAACAGTATTTTTTCATCCACAAGGTATTTCCACAAACTGTATTCATTTTCTTGCGACCATTTCAAATCTTCTTTTGAATAACGAATAATGATGTTTTTTTCACTCTCAGGCAAGCACGCTTCGGTGAGGTACAATGCTTTACCGTGATAAATCATCAATTCTGCTAAATTTCCTTTTATTTCTGGAATAATGTGAGTTAAAATCCACGATAAAACAGCATCGCGTTCTAGAAATTGAACATCATAACCTTGTTTAATCCAGTCGTAAAAAGGTTCGCCTGGCAAACTTTTAATAATGGGCGATTGTGCACCTAAATAGCGTTCCAACCCAATTCCAATTTCTTGCTCTGTACAAAAAGCACTGCTGGTAAATAACGAATTTTGAAATACTATTGAGGTAGGTACATTTGCAGTTTTAATATGTGCTTTTAACCGTTTGAAAGCCGTTGTTAAATTGCTTTTTTGAGCACTTAGATTACTAAACTTATGAGCAATTTCTTTTTCCAATTTTTGAATCATGGTATCTTGTCGGTATTGCACAATACTGTTCACAAAAGCCGTGTCAACCACTTTCCCAATTCGCATGCAATATCCAATTTGATAGTCAAATAATTCAGGGATTTTTTGTCCCATCTGTTGGCGCAAGTCAATTAATTTATCTGTTGGTGTGTTGAATAACAATGAATCCAAGTTGACATATTGAATTTCTAACTTTACATTACTTGTGTCAACATCCAATGGGTTTCTCTTGCAAGAGAAGGTTGTTAAAATTATTAGACTAACTATAAAAAAAAGGATGAATTTCATTAATTTGTATAATTTTGCTTCAAATTTAGTCATTTTGATGAAATTTATTTAAAATTAATATAAATAACACAGAAGAAAATGAAAAAGATAGTTTTAGGACTTTTTGCATTAACCACTGCATTGACTACTCTAGCACAATCTGCAGCTGAAAAGAAATTTCAAGGTGGTATCACCGCTGGATTTGGTATCAATTTTCAAAACATGGGCACCAAATTTATAGAAAAAGATGGTGTAGGAACCGATTTATTTATCGGTGGAGCAATGCATTATGGTTTTACGGATAATGTTGGATTAGCAACTGGGTTAGAATTTACCTTTTCGAGTGCTAAATTTAAGACAGGGCCTAACACATTATTGTATTATTACAATGACACAAAAATAGTGGGAGTAGATGATTTTGATGCAGATCACACAAGTGCAAACGATGCTTTTGTTTTGAGCAAAAGAAAACAAAATGCAACTTATATCAACATTCCAACCATGTTGTTGTT
Organism: Bacteroidota bacterium; assembly: GCA_029558435.1. The sequence continues at coordinate 28,725 of JAKQEZ010000647.1, read as the reverse complement.
TAGAACCAACTTTATTGGATATGTTCGTTATTTTGGTAAATTAGGAATGAAACACAACTTCTTGTTGACTCAAAAATCACAAGATACAGGTTATTCACTTTCTACTCAAGGAATGGATTTGACCAAATTGGGTGAAGAAGTTACTCAAAAAAACATGAAAGCTAAAAATGAAATGGTATTCTACAAAGGTTCTGTTGGTATTGCTGGTGGAGCAGAGTGGAATTTTACTGGAAATACTTGTTTAGTGGCAGAACTTGGTTTTTATTATGGTGTAACACCATTGTATTACAATCGCAAAAATTCTTATTTATTTACTTACGAAACAGAAAATAATTCGATAGTTAGAAGTAAAGTAAATAATAAAGCTACTCAAGCGCAATTGGAATTGAAAGTATCTATTTTATTCTAATTATTCTATTTTGAAAGCTGAAGCAGTTTCACAGCACATTCAACAGTGGTTAAAAAACTACTTGGACTCTACAGGAGTGAAAGGATTTATTGTTGGAATTTCTGGCGGAATTGATTCGGCATTGGTTTCAAAATTGTGTGCGCTCACGGGCGAGAAAACCTTGGTGATTTCCATGCCTATTCGTCAAACGGAGGCTGAATATTCACGGGCTACAAAACACATTGAAACACTAAAAGCACAACATTCCAATGTGATTGGTTTAGAGGTTGATTTAACGCCAACTTTTACCCAATTTGAAAAAGATATACCTTTTGATTGTGAACAAAATCACTTGGCAATGGCAAATTCACGTTCGCGTTTGCGCATGATGACTTTGTATGCAGTGGGGCAAGCCAATGGTTGTTTGGTGGTTGGCACAGGAAACAAAATTGAAGATTTCGGAATTGGATTTTTTACAAAATATGGTGATGGGGGAGTTGATATTTCCCCTATTGCCGATTTAACAAAATCTCAAGTTTTTGCCTTGGCACGTCATCTTGAAGTTATTCCAGAAATTCTTGCAGCAAAACCAACTGATGGCTTATTTGCCGATGGACGAAGCGACGAAGATCAAATTGGTGCAACCTATCCCGAACTGGAATGGGCAATGAATTTTTCGGGGGATGAAACTAAATTGTCAGAACGTGAAGCAACGGTTTTAGCTATTTACCGAAGATTAAACCGCATCAATCAACACAAAATGCAACCAATACCGGTGTGTACAATTCCAACCGATTTGTTGGATTAGGCTTCAGGAGCCAAACGCAAACGAATTCCGTCTATTTCTTCTGTAATTGGAATTTGACAACCCAATCTACTGTTAGATTTCACAAAAAATGCTTGGTCGAGCATATCCAATTCAGCATCCGATTGCTCGTCTAACTGATGGTCAGATTCTAAATAACATTGACAAGTGGCACACATTGCCATTCCACCACATTCTCCTTTCACAGGTAAATCGTAAGATTTACACAATTCCATGATGTTCATGTTCATGTCGGTAGGAGCTACTAAATTGTGCTCTACACCTTCTCTGTCAATAATAATTACGTTAATATCTGCCATGATTTCTAAAATTGGCGCAAAGATACGGATAACTTCTTTTTTTTCAAATGATTTAAAACCGAAGTATCAATTTTAAATTGAATCGGCGACTGGTCAAGTAGTTTGGAATGGAATAATACCCTCCGTTTACATCTTGAATCCATTGTTTAGACATTTCATTTTTAAAGCCAAGTAAGTTGTAAACTTCAAACGATAAAATTGCGTCGGTGAAGGCTTTATTGAAGAAGTTTGGTTTTTGTTTGTGTTTATTGTGCAAGAAATCATACGATGTACCAATATCTACTCTAAAATAAGGCTTCATGCGCAAAGTATCTTTGTAACGATCGTGCCCTGGAGGTCCATAAGGCAGCGGAGTTCCAAATTGCAAACCTAATTGCAAGCTCAATGCTTCTAATTTGGGCATTTTGTCTTGAATCAACAAACCAATATTGAGCCATTGATCGGTGGGACGAGGAATGTAACCTGGTTGAATAACAGCAGAATCCACCACTTGTTGGTCATCGCTGTAACCAAAAATGATTTTTTCGCCCGCAGCATTGTAATATTCGGTGTACTGATCGTCCTTGATGTTTTCCATAGTACGCATCAATCCAATTTTAAAATAAGAGGAAATGCCTTCAATAAATTCACCATTGATGTTGAAATCAATACCATAGGCATAAGCCGTTGCATTGTTGTTGGCGTAATAACGTGTGCGCACATTTTCAACTTCGTATGGGTTGACATCCCACATGTATTTGTAAAACAATTCTGTTGTGAATTTAAACGGACTGTGACGCCCCCACATGAAGAAAAACATGTCGTAACCAACTACTGCATGATACGATTTTTGTGATAAGACGTTTTTATTGAGGTGACCATCAAAAGTTCTCAACTCACGATAAATTGGTGGTTGGTAGTACAAACCAGTTGAAAAACGCAAACTCATGTTTCTTCGTGTAATGGTAGAATCTTTCACCAAATAAGCACGAGGATAATACATCACCGAAGCACGTGGAGTAACAAAAAACTCATTGTTTACACTGGTGTATGAAACCCTTGTTCCAATGGATAAAGCCCATTTTGACGAAGACGCATCAATTGTATCTCTAAATGTAACTTTTATTGGCTCTTGTTTTTTTATCTTTATTTTTTTGGTGATGCTAACAGGATAGTTCACTTTTGTTTTAGACCAAATGCCGTTGAACTGCGTATATCCGTTGATAACACTACTTTGCAGGTTCAATTTTCCTTTGATAACTTCTTGCAAATTGACTTTATGATCGTTGGTTTGTGGTAAACTATAGCCCGCAGAGTCAATCATTTTCCATTCGCTCAACACATCGTAAAAATCATTTTGTTGAAAATTGACTCCCCACAAAATGTTGTATTGACGGTGCAATGTGCGCTCGGAATCAACAAACGTATTTTTCAATTCTTTGCTCCCAGTATGGTAAACGTTGAAAATTGTTGCTCTCAAGCGGTTACGTGCGTGATTTAAAAACGTTCCAACACCCAGCACAGCAATGGAGTCTCCAAATTCTTCTTTGGATGGGTCGGTTTCCAATTCGTTGATGTAGTATTGCCCTTGCACATCAAAATATTCACGTTCATCGGTATGAAAGGCCGAAGCAAAAAAGTTTAACTTGGTTTTATTATCGTTGGATGTGTAGGCAAATTTTGTTCCTCCCATCATAGTGCGAAAACGTGTTTGTTCTTTACCGTCAAAGTAAACCATGAACGAGTAGGCCTCGTTGGCAGTACCAAAATCTGTTTTTTGTGTTTGTGGCGAAAATGTGTAATTGTTGCTCGATATGTGTCCTAAAATCGACCATGTCCAATTTTCTGAAATGATGTAATCGGTTAAAAGCTGCGCATCCCAAAATATAGGGTTGTATGCTCCTTTTGTTGGAAGTGCATTTAAAAAATAACCGTTGGAACGGAAACGCGCTCCCAACATATAGCTAAAGCGTTTCTTTTTGCCCAATTGTTGCTCCAAATGCCCCTCAACACCCAATAACGAAGCTAAAATTGAACCTTTGAATTTTTCGGCTTTACGGTACTTAATGTCCAATACAGAACTCAATTTATCACCATATTGTGCGTCAAAACCACCTGCAGAGAAGTCCAACGATTCCACCAAAGCACTGTTGATGAAACTCATTCCTTCTTGTTGTCCAGCTCGCGTTAAAAACGGTCTGTAAATTTGAAATCCGTTGACATAAACCAGGTTTTCGTCGTAATTACCACCGCGCACGTTGTAGTTGGACGTTAACTCATTGTTGGAACGAGCAGCTGTTGTAAAAACCAATACGTGTTCAACACTTTGTAGCGGCAATGTTTGCCAATCTTTTACTTTGATGGGGGTTAAATCAAATGGTTTGTCAATTTCTTTGATGATTTTCACATCCTCAAATTGCTTGATGTTGATTTCAAACGCTGGAATTTTGGTGGAATGGTTGTTTTTTACAAAAAATACTTGTTGGCGTTGGGTTGTATCGCCCGAAACAAAATAATGAATGTTTAATGTATCTCCAACGTTTGCTTTTGTAGAATAATTTCCATTTTGATCGGTGTAAATAGCTTCGTTTCGTTGGTTGATGCGAATTAAGATATCAGAAATACCTTCTTTTTTAGAATTAATACATTGCCCCGTAATTTCCACTTCTTGTGCAAGAATGAAATTAGAGAGTAACACTAAAAAAAGCAAGGTTAATTTATGCATAGTTGACAAAAATAACTCTAGAAACGGAATTTGAGCAGGTTTATTTTGAATAATTGTACAATCCACTACTTTTTTAGGGCAATTAATTTTGCTTTTATAGCTTCTAATTTGGCAATTACTTCGTTATTAGGCGTTTTTTCGATGGGTGTTTCGTTGTCAATTAGAGTAGATTTTCGTTTTTTTAATTCATTTTTTGCTCCATCGAGTGTAAAGCCTTGCACTTTTACCAATGTATAAATTTTGTTAAAAGTTTCGATGTCTTTTGGTGTGAAAAGTCGGTTGCCTTTAGCATTTTTTTTTGGTTGAATGCTGGGAAACTCTTTTTCCCAAAACCGAATAAGGGATTGGTTTACGTGGAATAAATCGGCTACTTCACCAATGGTGTAATAGAGTTTTTTTAAGTCCTTAATATCAAAATTTGCTGCCAACTACTCAATTTTTATTTTTTCGAAATTAATTATATTTTTGCAACCAAATGAAAATTAAGGCGAAATTTATAGTTTATTTTGTTGTGCTATTGTTGGCAAGTAGCTGGACTTATGGTCAGGCACCAGCAACGCAAGCGGATACACTTGTTTCAACTACAAAAGATTCCACTTCCACCAAAAAACGCGATGAACACCGCATTGATAAAATGTTGGCCTTTGCAAAATCATTGATTGGTACGCCTTATCGTTATTCAGGTATGACGCCATCTGGTTTTGATTGTTCTGGTTTTGTAAATTATGTTGTAGGACATTTTGGGTTTTCAATTCCACGTCCAAGTTACTTAATTGCCGAACAAGGTGAAACCATTAAATTATCGGATGTAAAACCAGGTGATTTATTGTTTTTCAAGGGAAGTGATGTGCGTAGTAACAGAGTTGGACACGTGGCAATGGTTGTTTCAAGAAATGAAACAGAAATCAACATCATTCATTCATCCAACGGAAAAGGTGTTGCCATTGAAAATATCATCAAAAGTAAATACTACATCCCTCGTTTTATAAAGGCAAAACGTATGTCGTATAGCTATTAATCAAGGTGTTACACTAATTTTTGATAGGTTTTCCACCACAAATCAGGTATTTCATTTTGCATTGCTCTGTCGTAATCTTCATGGTTGCACGGCACTAAGTAATGACGTTCGTATTTACGTTGTTCTTCGGCAGGATAAGGTACTTGCATCCACCAACGAGCAGATTTATCACTTTTGAAAAATACAATTTCATCTTTAAAATCATCAATGTGGACGATGAATTTTAGGTAGTTTTTACGGTTGCCAATAGGATAGTCGCCAACACGCGCATTTACCCCATCAATAAAATACCAAATAATTTGAGCTACCAAATTAGAAGCATTGGTTGCATTAGTTAGTTCGGGTAAATAATTAAAAATCCCCATTGATGATAATTTATCACTTACTCCAGCATAGCGGGCAATTTGACACATTTGATCGGCATAAAAACCATTGGCATTGCTGTATTGCGAATCGGCTAATTCTCCATAACGAATACTTGAAAAATCAATACTTAAAATATCTGAATTGCGTAAATGTGGTTCGGCGCGTTTAAAGTCGGCATTGTATTCGCCCAAACGGCAGTAATCAAAATACAATTTATCAAACAAATCCAATTCATCTTTATCGGCATACGGAATTTGTAAGCCAATGTTGGAATGGTTGAACAAATAACATGGACGTTGCACCAACAAATGGCTGATGTATCCGTCGGCATGCAATTCGTTTTCGGGTGTCCCCATGTCGAGTTTTGCATCAATAGTACACAAGTTTACATACTGTTCCAAGGTTTCATAGCCTTTGTAAACCGCCATTGTTAAATCTTGTGAACCACCAATAATGACAGGGATAACATCGTGTTTAACCAAAGTTGCAACGATTTTACTCACCGCAAAATAAGTATCGTTGATGGATTCGCCAGGAAAAACATCGCCTAAATCAACAATTTTTCTGGTCCAATCTTTTCCATAGTTGAATTGGTGTAATTGCTCACGGAATTTTTCGTGTTTTACCTTTTCAAAGTTTGAATTTCTAAACTCAGGAACATAAAAGAGCGCAATGCTTTGTTTGGGTATTTCAGGAAATCCAGCACTTTCTGTATGTGTATCAATGGTTTTTCCAAGTCCAAAATCAATTACACGATCTTGAGCAACAGGAGCAAAAAACAACGAAATATCTTCCATAATAATTATTTGTTTCAAAACTAAACTTAAAATTTTTCTGTTGGAGGCGTTGCCTAATAAAACTATGAACGATAAATTGTTGAGATGTTTAGGTTTTTGTGAAATGCAACATATATTGAACAAAAAGTGTAGATTTGTGCTACCAAGTAAAAGTGGAATGACACATTTAGCAATAGACATCAATACCAATGCCGTGCGCTTTGTTAAGCTGAATGGTAATTTTGTGGTGAGTGAACGTGCTTTTGCGTTTCAAGAAAAACAAGATTATCGTTACAAAGCACAATTGGAAGAATTTTGGAAACAAACCGAGTGGAAAGAAACTGATTTTGAAAAAGCAACTCTTTCGTGGTCTGAAAAACAAAATGTGGTGGTTCCAGCAAATGTGTTTAACGAATCGGATAAAAATGCAATTTTCAATTTAGCTTATGGTACTTCGGTGTCTTTGGATGAGGTAGATTACAACCGTTTGCCGATGCAAAATATGGTGAATGTATTTTTTATTCCTGCTTGGGTGAAATCGTTTTTTGTGTTACGCTTCCCACGCATTGTATTACAACACGAAGCCACACATCTCATTCGCGGGGTTTTTGAAGGACCAACATTTAAGTTGAAATCAACCTTGGTTTTGCATCAAGAACATTTGGTATTGATGGTGTTGAAAGAAAATAATTTAAAATTTTATTCTTCGTTTGATTATGCTACATTGGAAGATGTGGTGTATTATTTTTCGTACAGCATGCAACAATTGGAATTGAACGAACAACCAGGTGAACTGGAAATAACCAATGGCGTAGGTTCGGAAGTTGATTTAGCCGCTCTTCAAGCATTAATAGAAAAAGTGCAAGGAAACAATTGCACGGTCAAACAAAGTCATTCACTCGTAGAAAAATACCAATCAACGTGCGTATAATCAGAGGAACATTAAAAACAAAGAAAATCACGGTTCCGAAAAATTTTCCTTCGCGACCAACTACCGATTTTGCAAAAGAAGGATTGTTCAATATGTTGGAAAACCGTTTGGATATTGATGGGTGTGATTTGTTGGATTTGTGCGCAGGAACTGGAAATATATCGTTTGAGTTTTTATCGCGTGGTGCAAAAAATGTAGTGGCGGTTGATTCTAATTTTAACGTAACCCGTCACATTCGTCATTTAGCAAAAGAGTTTGAGTTGTTGCCGTCTATTCAAATTGTGCACAACGATATTCTTAAATATTTAGAAAAAACAGAACAAAAATTTGATGTTGTTTTTGCCGATCCGCCGTATGAATTTAAGCATTATGAGCAATTGGTGCAATTGGTTTTGGAAAAACAATTGTTAAAAGAAGACGGATTGTTGATAGTAGAACACGGCAAGCGCACAGCTATTTCGCATTTAAAAGGCTATGAATCGAGCAGAGGCTATGGCAATGTGGTTTTTAGTTTCTTTACATTTTCACACGATTAATTGGCAGTGAACAACGTGTAATTTTCGCCATCAAATTTTATTTTTTCCTCTACCATTAGTTTTCGAATGGTTGTTTTGTAAAGTGCATCATTGGTAAACAATGCTTTTACTTCAAAATCTTTTTTAGGATTTTCTTGTAAAAAATTCAACACCATTGAAATGTAATTGGGATTGTTTTCTTGTTCTTTTTCGTTTATACACACATCGCATTTACCACATTTTTCGGTAGGAAGTCCAAAATAGTGAATCAATTGCATCGAACGACATACGTCATCTTGCAAGTATTTTTTGACGCTCACTAATTTTTCTACGGCAATTTTTTTCCGAAAATGATACACTTCAGGGTCAATTTCCAAATAATCATAAGGCATACGTTCGCGTGTAAAGGTGATGGTTGGCGAATCGGTTTTCCAATTGATATCGATGATTCCTGTTTTTTCTAAAAATTGCAATTTTGTTTCCAATTCTTTTGGTTGGATGTTCAATCGTTTGCAAATTTCCGATTCATTAATTTCCATAAAATTCATGAAAACACCTGGATAGGCGCGTGTAATGATGGTAATAAGCGGACGAAACGTTTCGTGTTGAATTTGGAAATTATACAAGGCCTCATTGCCTATTGAGAATTTTAGTTTTGTAGGCGAAAAAAAACCTTCGGAAAAAGAAAGTTCGCCCGTCAATTCTAAGATTTTCAATGAATTGAAGCAAAGTGCAGGTGAGATGTCAAAGTTTTTAGAAAACTGAGATATGTTGAACGCATAGGTTTCATCTTTACCAGAACCGATGGCTATTTTTAGAAAATTGCAAACAGCACGATACACCCGTTTGATTTCATCAATAGGAGGGAATTTTTGTTCAACTTGTTCTTCTAACGTCGTTATATCTTCTTTTTGCCAATAATTGATTGCAACCGATTCGTTTCCATCGCGTCCACCACGTCCTGCTTCCTGAAAATATGCTTCGAGTGAATTGGGGAATTCATAGTGCAACACAAAACGCACATCGGGTTTGTCAATTCCCATTCCAAAAGCGTTGGTAGCCACAATAATTTTTATTTTATTGCTGAGCCAATCTTCGAGCATTTTTTTGCGTTCATCGCGATTCATTCCACCATGGTAAATGCCTACCGAAAGTTGTTGACTGTAGAGCTTTTGTGCAACAAATTTGACCGATTTTCTGGTTTGACAATAAACAATTCCTGTTTTTCCTTCAAATTGCTTGCAGGTGTCAATAATTTCTTGTAGTTTATTGTTGGTTAAATAGCTTTTGTAGGATAAATTTTTGCGTTCAAAACTAGATTGATGAATTTTTGGATTTTTGAGTTCCAAACGTTCAATAATTTCTTGCTGAGTTTTAGGTGTTGCCGTTGCAGTTAGTGCAATGATAGGAACAGAAGGGTGAATTTCGCGAAGCTTTTTAATTTCCATAAAACTCGGTCGAAAATCATGTCCCCATTCAGAAATACAATGAGCCTCGTCAATTACAATGAGCCCTATGTTCATCAGCTTGAAACGTTCAATAAAAAGAGTACTTTGAATTCTTTCTGGCGAAGTGTAAAGAAATTGATAGCCGTTAAATCGAGCATTATCGAGTGTAATATCCAATTCTCTAAAACTCATACCACTTGTGATAGCTTTTGCAAGGATGTGTTTTTTATCCAAAGCCGTTACTTGGTCTTGCATCAATGCAATTAAAGGCGAAATTACTAGTGTTAGTCCCTCGCGAATGAGTCCAGGAACTTGAAAGCAAATGGATTTCCCACCTCCTGTAGGCATCAACGCAAGCACATCATGCCCATTGATGACATCGTCAATGATGGCTTCTTGTCCAGGACGAAAATTGTTGTATCCCCAATATTTTTGTAATGTTTCTAAACTTTTAGACATGGCTCTTAAGTTTTCAAAAATAGGATTTTTTAGTGTTTATTTAACAAAATAGGGAAAGTTGCACAATGATTTTTTAATTATATTTGAAGGAAATTTTAGCAAGAAATGATAAAAGAACCAATAACAGTTAAGATCACACCTACTAGCCAAACAAAAATTCACCAAGTTGATTGGAATAATTTGCCTTTCGGAAAAGTATTTACCGACCACATGTTGGTAATGGATTATACAGATGGAAAATGGCAAACACCAGAAATCGTTCCTTTTGGACCTATACCAATGCATCCTGCAATGTCGGCTTTGCACTATGGACAAACAATTTTTGAGGGAATGAAAGCATTTCGCAGAGAGAATGGAGATGTCGTTTTATTTCGCCCAGAAATGAACGCAAAACGTTTTGCAGAATCCAGTGAAAGATTGTGTATTCCTGCAATGGAAGAAGAAGTGTTTGTGGAATTAATTCGCAAATTGGTTGAAGTTGACAAAGAATGGGTTCCAAAGAATGAAGGATATTCTTTGTACATTCGCCCGTTTGTTTTTGCAACAGATGAGGCAATTGGTGTAAAACCATCGGATAACTATAAATTTATCGTGTTTTTGTGTCCAGTTGGAGCCTATTATTCTAAACCAGTTGCTGTGAAAGTGGAAGAATACTACACCAGAGCTGCAATAGGTGGTGTTGGAAGAGCAAAAACTGCTGGTAACTACGCTTCGGCATTATATCCGGCATTGCTTTCACAAAAAGAAGGATATAGCCAGTTGTTGTGGACAGATGCAAAAGAACACAAGTATTTTGAAGAATCGGGAACGATGAACATTTGTTTTGTTATTAACGATACGTTGATTACTCCAGCAGAGGATGAAGATACTATTTTGAGAGGAACAACTAAGCGTACCATCGTTGATGTTGCTCAAAAGTGGGGTTATCCAGTAGAAGAACGTAAGGTTTCTGTTGAAGAAATTGTAAAAGCAGCCGAAGAAGGGCGTTTGCAAGAAGCTTTTGGAGCTGGAACAGCAGCAACTATTGCAAGCATTACACGCATTAATTTTAGAGGGAAAGATTTTGTGTTGCCAGAAGTTGCTGAAACAAATTTCTCACAAAAAGTAAAAACCTATTTAGATGGCGTAAAATCAGGTAAGTTTACCGATGAAGATAATTGGTGTTTGGTTGTTTAATGAACATCAAAAAATATAGGAAGGACTCTCACAAGGAGTCCTTTTTTGTGGATATAGAAAATCAATTATTCTTCCTCTTGAATACGGGTAACAAGGATTTTATCGATGCGTTGACCGTCTTTATCAACTACTTCGAGTACTAAATTTTCAAATTCAACCGATTCACCTTCGTTGAGCAAATCGCCTTTGATATGAATCATTAATCCAGCAACAGTTGAGTATTCTGCTTGAATTTCTTCACTTACTTCTACCTCAAAATATTTACTAAAGTCAAAAATTGAATATTGACCATCCACAAGCCAACTGTTTTCGTCGCGCTCCACAATTTGGTATTCGTCTTGATCTTCTTCTGTTGCTTCGCCTACCAATGCGTCGAGTACGTCATCCATAGAAACAACTCCTTGTGTAGCACCGTATTCGTCAACCACAATTCCGTAATGAATTTTATCTTGTTTAAATTGCTCTAATACTTTGTAAGCCGATGTTTTTTCGTTCAAATACAGCGGTTCTTTCATAATTGCTTTTAACGAAAGTGCACCAGAAACAATAGGGTCAAACAAATCTTTAAGCGAAACAATTCCAATAATGTTGTCAATGTTATTGCCTTCTACCACGGGATAGTTGGAGTGTTTATCGGTGTTTATTTTTTCTTTTACCGTTTGCCAATCATCGGTCACATCAAAATAAGTGATATCGCTTCGGTAGGTGAGAAGTGAATTTACTTTTCGGTCGCCCAACTCAAAAACACGTTCCACAATATCTTGTTCAATATCCTGAATTTCACCACCTTCTGCACTTTCACGGATGATGGATTTAATTTCTTCTTCGGTCACCATGTTTTCGGCAGTTTTTTTAAGCCCTAGAATTCGCGCTAAAAAATTGTTTGATGCAGTTAGCAACCACACAAAAGGCGAAACAAGAATAGAAAGGATGTTCATGAACTTTGCCACAGCAATTGCCACAGGTTCGGGATAAATCATTCCAATTCTTTTAGGGAGCAACTCACCCAAAACGATAGAAAGATAGGTGATAAAAATCACTACAGTTCCAGTTCCTAATTCATTAGAAATTGGTTGAAGCACTTTGAATTGCGCATAAAAATTGGCAACATTTTGTGTGATAGCGTCGCCACTATAAACCCCAAGTAAAATACCAATCAGGGTGATTCCAATCTGTACAGTAGAAAGAAAACGGGTAGGATTTTCAGCTAAATCCAAAGCTTTTTTAGCGCCGCTCTTACCTTGTCGTTTTGCACTTTCGAGTTTAAATTTTCGAGAGGAAACCATGGCCATTTCCGACATAGAAAATAAACCATTCAACAATATAAGAGCGATAATTATGACTATTTCCATTGAAATACAACTATCGTTTTATGGAGCAAATATAATAAAAAAAGGCTGTCCAATCGAACAGCCTTTCAAATATCGTGTTATTTATTATTCTTTCACGAATTTGTTAATAGCTTTTTTACCATTAACAGTAGTAACTTCATACATATAAACACCATTTGTTAATGCAGAAACATCAACTGTGTTAGAAGTAGAAGTTGTAACTACTTTACCATCTAAAGATAAAATAGATACTGAGCTAACTTCTTCAGAAGCTGTAATGTTCAATACATTTTTAGTTGGGTTTGGATATGCGCTGAAAGTAACATTGCTTGTGTTATTAACAGATAGGTAACCTAAATCAATTGTCCAATTGTCCAACATTAATGTAGAACCATCTGTTAAACGTTTATATCCTGACATACCTCCAATTACCAATGAATTGATTGTTCCAGTATTACCTGCGTCTTCCATTGATAAAGGAACAGTTGTCCAAGTAGAAGTATTTTGTGTAATTATTAATGAACCAGAATATAACAATACGTCATCAGCAGATCCAGCAGCCAATGTGTCGTATGCTTCAAAAATAATCAAAGCTGAATCTAAACCAGCAGCATTACCTAATAAATTAGTTTTAACATCAACAGTTCCAGTAATGTCAGCACCATTATTTGATATAGCTGTTGCATCGATATCAATATCTTGAAAAATTTGCCCTGGTAATTGTGTTGGTAAACCTGCCATAGCAAAGTTTGCGTTAGTTACAGTTGTTAATTTAACTGATTGTGCTCCATTAGAGAAATCAGTTGAAGCATCATACAAACCTAATGCCCAGCCGTTAGTTGTACCAATTTCAGGTATGCCTGCTGCTGCATAAGGGTGATTAACTGCATCTTCGTAAGAAAGATTAGTTTGTCCAAAAACGCTTGCTCCTACAAATACAGAAGCAACTAATAAGTAAATTTTTCTCATATAAAAAAGTTTTAAAGTTTAAACATTGCGTAAAATTAATTGAAAAAAGGAATAAATCAAATGTATTGTTGAAAATTAACACAAAAAGTTTTTTTTTGATTAAATTCAACTCGATATTAAATTAAATTTTGACTTGTCAACAATGAATAGCGAATAAAATTTAAGTTGCTTCAGGTGTTCTTAAGGTTTGCCGACTTATTTTTGAATAAAATCAAAAGACATGAAAAAAATAGGCGTAATCTGTGGTGGATTTTCTTCTGAATATGAAATTTCATTAAAAAGTGGTAATACCATTATTTCTAATTTTCCAACCAATTGCCAAGCTATAAAAATTGTATTGAGCAAAACTAGTTGTGAAGCATCTTGGAACAATGAAACGTATCCTATTCAATTGCATCAAAAAGGATTTCAAGCAAACGATGAATGGGTGGAGTTGGATGCCTATTTAATTTATACACATGGAAACCCAGGTGAGAATGGAAAGTTGCAAGGCATGTTTGATATGTACAATATTCCTTATATCAACTCGGGTGCGTTAGCTTCTGAATTGTCTTTTGATAAATGGTATTGCAATCAGTTTTTACGCAATTTTGGTATCAACGTGGCGACTTCGCAATTGTTGTTAAAAGGAGATGTGGTAAATCCAACAACAATTGTTGAACAACTTGGTTTGCCGTTGTTTGTAAAACCATGCGATTCGGGTTCTAGTTATGGAATTTCTCGTGTAAATAAAGTGGAAGACTTGCAAAAAGCCATTGACGTTGCGTTTAACGAGGGAGATAGCGTGGTGATTGAATCGTTCTTGGATGGCACAGAGGTAACATGTGGCGTTTATCGTTCAAAAGACGGTGTTCAAGCGTTGCCATTGGCAGAAATTGTAAGTGAAAATGAATTTTTTGATTACGAAGCTAAATACTTGGGTAAATCACAAGAAATTGTGCCGGCACGCATTTCCGAAGAAGCAACCCTAAAAGTGCAAGAAGTAGCAAAACGGGTGTATGGCATTTTGCGTTTGCGTTCAATTATCCGCATCGATTTTATGTTGGTGAACAACGAACCTTATGTAATTGAGGTAAATACAACACCTGGTTTTACCGAAGAAAGCATTGTTCCTCGCATGTTGCGTTGTAAGGAAGTAACTTTGCGCGATTTTTGGACTTCTATTATTGATTTTGAAATGAGCTAATAGTAACCAATGCAACAATTTCTTAATCTTCTGTTTCTATTAAGTGTATTGAATAGCTTTGCTCAAGAAAATTTACGTTATTCCAACTATTGCTATCCGGTAAATATTCCAGTAGCGCTTGCTGCAAATTTTGGTGAATTGCGTAAAAATCATTTCCACATGGGGATTGATATCAAGACACAGGGAAAAGAAGGTTTTGATTTACTTGCTGTTGAAGATGGTTTTGTGTCGCGCGTAAAAGTTTCTACCTATGGCTATGGGAAAGTGGTGTATATTGATCATCCCAATGGAAAAACCAGCGTATATGCGCATTGTAGCAAATTTGTTGGTCGCCTTGATTCATTGGTGAAAGAAGAACAATTTCGCACTCAAAATTTTGAAGTGGAACTTTATTTCACTCCCGAGCAACTTCCGGTTAAAAAAGGAGAAGTGTTTGCTTTGTCGGGCAACACGGGTGGTTCTACGGCTCCTCATTTGCATTTTGAAATTAGAGATACCAAAACAGAGCATGCACTCAATCCGCTTGTGTATGCCTACGATTTGCCTGATAATAGAAAACCAACTATAAAACGAGTAAAAATTTTTAGTTTAAACGAACAAGGCTATGCAGATTACTCAAAAACGTTGGAAAAGTATATTAAACAGGTCAATGATACCCTTAAAATTGTAAGTGATACTTTTGCAATTCCCGCCAACTTTTGTTCCTCGTTTGGAGGTATTGGTTTTGCCTTTGATGCAACAGATAAAATGGACGGTGCAGAAAATACCAATGGAATTTATGGTTCCTTTTTAGTGGTGGATGGCGATACTGTTTTTGGGCATAAAATGAATGAAATTTCGTTTGATAATTCGCGTTACATCAATGCGCATCGCGATTTAACGGTTGCTGGCGCGAATTACCATAAATCGTTTAGAAATGTTAGCAATCCGTTGGAAATTTACACTAATAATGGATTGGGAGTGATTCCGATTGCACCTGGACAGGCAAAAAACATTGTTTATGGTGCTTACGATGAAAAAAACAATTTATCGAAAATTCAATTTGTTGTGGTTGCCGATTCTGGAGAAATGGGATTGAATTTCAATCCATCCTACAGTAATCATTGGTATCCAGAAGATCCATTTGAAATGAAAAGAAAAGAGTGGGAGGTAGTTGCAGATTCGTTTACTATTTATGAACCCTACCGTTTAATGGAAAATTCAGATGCTCATATTTGTCATATAGGAACCCATTTACAGAAAAAAGTACAAGTAAGAATGCGATTAAACAATCCAACAAAAGCAATTGAAAAATACTACATTGCGGTTGGGAATAAAGCGCTTTCTACCAAATACAACGATGGATGGTTGGAGGCATCTACCAATGTTGCTGGAAATTTAACTATAAAAACAGATGAGCAATTGCCCGTAATAAAACCTGT
The DNA here is from genome assembly GCA_029558435.1 of Bacteroidota bacterium. Next base: position 12,912 of record JAKQEZ010000647.1, on the reverse strand, counting down.
AAATGCAAGTTCGATTGTTAAATCATCGGTTCTCAAGTTTTATATTTCGGATGCACATTCTGGCTTGGCCGATTATGATTTGTTTATAGACGACAAGTGGATGTTGTTGGAATATGAATATAAAAATAACCTTGCATTTTATGAGATTTCACCTGAATTAAAGGGGGGCGAACACAAAGTTGTTTTAGTAGTAAAAGATGCTTGTGGCAATATTTCTACTTGGGAAAGAATGATAACGTTTCAATAAACTGAATTTTTCACTAATTTCGCACCATGAAATGGATAGGCGAAAGAATAAGTGTAGTAGATGACAAAAACAAAACAACTATTGTTATCTATCCCGAAAAACGAGCGTTAATAACAGGATTGATGGGCGCATGGATTTTTATGTGGTATGCCATCGGAATCACCATTGTGTGGTCGTTATTTGTTTTAAAGTTAACTGACAACGAAAAAGTAATGTTGTTTGTTTTTATGTCTTTTTGGGCTTACTATGCTGTGCGAGTAACCCGTGCATTCTTATGGTTGATGTGGGGTTCTGAAAATATTAAAATCAACGAAATTGGAGTAACGGTTAAAAACTCAATAAAGAAAGCAGGTAGAGCCAAAATTTATTACTTAGAAAATATTAAAAAGGCACGCTTAGAAATTCCAAAACAACGTTCCATTCAAAATGCGTGGGAATCCTCTCCGTGGATTAATGGGGGAGAGCGAATTGCTTTTGATTATCAAGGAAAAGTAAAACGTTTGGGACGAAAATTGTCTGAAAAAGACGCAACTTTGCTATTCAATTTGATAACAAAACGCATAGAAGAGCATTTAAAAAATAAAACCAAGAAAGAAAAAGCCGCAGAGCGACAATTTCAGCAAGATTAATTCAAACGGTATTTTTTAAAGAAGGCATCCCAATCCCATACAAAACTAGCAACAACCTCGTCCATACGTTTTAAAAACAATGGGTTTGGTGCTTGCATGCGCTTAAAATATTCGTCTTGGAAATCATTCAATTGGTATTTATGGAAAATAGCTTTCGACATACCATAAATCATATTTTTTGATGGATGATTGACACGTTGAATGAAGGTTTTATAATCAGCAATAATCTTTTTGAACTCGCTTGGAGTTGTTTGATAGATGGTTGCTAATTTATCGATAATCAACGCTTCAATACGAGCAGCTTGTTCGGGTTCAAAAGTACTTTCCAAAAATGAAAGGTTTCCAATAATGGTGATTAGTGCAAATTCTCCATTGTTGTTTGCATCAATATTGGGTGATGAAACAAACGCTGAATCTTCATTGATGAGTTGCGCTACTTCTGGAAAACCATTGTCAATCGTTTCAAACAACGCATTGATGAAAATGTTGGCAACTTGATTATCCGATAATTTCTTTTTTAGCAAAGTCCCTAGCATGAACAAATGTTTTGTGTTATTACAAATTTAAGTAGATTGTTATATGTTTAATAAGTAGTTGTTTTGAAGTTTATTAACGAAGTTATTAACAAAAATGTTGATAGCTTAAAAAAAGCAGTTTATTAATTTTCAGTGATTTATCTTTTTAAGCTCATGTTAGTAAAATAAAAAAAGCACCAATTTGGTGCTTTCTCTTAATATTCATCATCTTCATCATCCCAATCTTCGTCGTCTTCGTCCCAGTCTTCATCTTCATCTTCGTCCCACTCTTCGTCTTCGTCGTCTTGGTTGACTAAGTATTTTCTGTAATCTTCTTCCTCTTCCTCTTCTTCGTTTCTGCCAAACAAGTCTAAATCTTCCTCGTCTTCATCCTCGAAATAAATATTGTCTTTTCCGCTTTTTTTGTAAGCGTCCATTTTTTGCTTTTTGTTTTTACCGTCGGCAGTATTATCCAACGTTTTTGGCTTGTCTTCTTTTTTCTTTTTAGCAGTTGATGGCTTGTCAGAAATAGTAAATTCAGCTTTACCAATTATAGGTTCATCGTCATTATCATCGTTAACTCTAATGGATGCGGCTTCTTTAGGTCTATTATCATCGGTGCGTGGTTTGAAAAATTTCTTTTCATCACGATTGCCACGGTTTTCATCGCGCCCGCCTCTATTTTCTGGTCTTGGTCCACGATTTTCAAAACGATTAGCTTGTCCGCCACCACGTTGTTCAGATGAAGTGTTAGATCTGTTTTCTGCTTCTTTAACTGCACATTTTCTACCATTGAAAGAATAGCCATCTAAGGCATCAATAGCTTGTTGGGCTTGGTCTCTATTTGGCATTTCAACAAAGGCAAAACCTCTTGATTTGTTAGTTTCCTTGTCTTTTGCTACTGTTACTTTTGCTACTGTTCCGTATTGTTTAAATAGCTCAAATAACTCATTTTCAGAAACGCCAAAGTCTAGTTTGGCAACAAAAATTGTAATCATTATTTACGTTAAACACTTAATTTATGGGAGCTAAGATAAAATATTTCTTTTTTCTTGCAAAATAATTTTTTAATAAAAAAAAATAGTTGCCAAATCAATTGACAACTACTTGTTTTATAATAAGTTTATGATCTTATTGTTTTTTTAATAAATCGCGAATTTCAGTCAATAATTCTTGATCTTTTGTTGGTGGAGCTGGTGCTTCTTCAGTAACTTCTGCTTCTTTCTTCTTTTTCAAATTTTGTAGTTTGTTCATGGCTTTGATTACCATAAACAATACAAAACCTACAACAACAAAGTTTATAACTGTTGCAATGAATTTACCATATAAAACACCGTTCCAACCTAAACTGTTTAAGTTTTCGGCACCCGATGCTTTCATAATTGGATTTAATAATAATGGTGTAATAATGTCTGCAACCATTGAAGAAACAATTGCGTTGAAAGCTGCTCCAATTACAACTGCAACTGCTAAATCAATTACGTTTCCACGTAAAATAAAATCTCTAAATTCTTTTAACATACTACTAATTTTAAGGTTTGATTATGGACAAATATAGATAAAAAATAAAACTATTATTGCTGAATTTTAAAAGGTTGTCGGTTGGTGATGGATCTACTCAAGGTCAATTCATCGGCATATTGCAACTCCGAACCGATAGAAACACCACGGGAAAGCGTGGTAATGGAAATCGGAAAATCTTTTAATTTTTTGTATAAATAAAAATTGGTAGTATCACCTTCCATGGTTGCGCTCAATGCAAAAATAATTTCTGTAACTTCTCCAGATTTTGCTTTTTCTATAAGTGAATCAATGTTGAGGTCGTTGGGACCAATGCCGTCCATCGGTGAAATGATAGCACCCAAAACATGATAAATTCCTTTGAACGACTCCGTAGCTTCTATGGCCAGAATATCGCGAATATCCTCTACAACGCAAATTAATGAATGATCGCGTTTAGGGTTAGAGCAAATAATGCACGTGGGAGTATCGGTAATATTGCCACATGAATTGCATTTTTGAACGTATTCTTTCATTTCTATAAATGAATGGGCAAACGTATCAATTTCGTCTTTTGAGCGGTTAAATAAATGCAAGGCTAAACGCAAAGCTGTTCGTTTTCCAATGCCTGGAAGCGAAGCCAATTGTTCAACCACGTTTTCTAAATGTTTGGATGGAATATTCACGGTGCAAATGTATTTATTTCCAATCTAAAATGCGCAAATCGTCTTTCTTTTGTGTGTTGTAATTTCCTTGAATGAGTCGCAACAACGCATCAATACTATCTTTTTTTGACGATTTATGTGGGGTGAGTGCTATGATTTGGCGTGCTGGAAATTCTTTGGTGTGTGTGTCTTGCAAGCGTTTTATTCCCTTTAATTGATGGTTGTAATATTCTGGAATAAGCGTGTAGCCACCGTTTAAATCCACCATTTTGGTAAGAATATCAATGTTGCCTCCACTGTAATTCCATTGGTGTTCACTGTTTTTATCGATGCTGCAAAAATTTACCATTTGAGTGCGTAAGCAATTACCTTCACTCAACAGCCAAGGTTGAACATTTGATAAATCTTCGGGGGTAATTTTATTTTTTGTGCTTTGTGGAAAATAAATGAAAATTTCTTCTTGATACAAGTGTACTGTTCGCATGCGGCGACTAGTTTGTGGACCCGCCATTATGCCTATGTCGAACAATCCATTGTCCATTGCTTCCACTAAATCCTCGGATTTTAATTCTTCGATGGTAAGTTGCAAGTGCGGATATTCTTTTCGTACCAATTCAAACAAATCAGCAATGAGGTAATTACTAATGGTTGGAATGATAGCAATGCGCAACGATTCTGTATGATTGCCATTGATTTTTTGAATCAGCGTTGTGATGCGTGCATATTCTGTTTGAATATCCATTAATATTGGGAGCAGCTCTGCACCTTCTTTGGTTAATTCAATTGGATTTTTGGAGCGTTCAAATATGCAAAATCCTACAAGTTCTTCCACTTTTTTTATTTGCATGGAAAGCGTGGGTTGGGTTACAAAGCATTTTTCGCTTGCTCGTTGAAAATTACGCTCAATGTTCAATTCAATGATGTAATTGATTTGTTGAGGCGTGATGTTATAATAATTTTCTATCATGGTATAAAATTAATCAATTATAACTATTGTTTTATATTTTGTATATTTGAAATAATTAAAAAATCTAAAATTATGGCAACTGAAAAGAAGTATGAAAAAGAATTGAATGTGTTATTATCAACCTATCAATTGCATTACCAGAATTTGCGTTCTTTGCATTGGAACATTAAAGGAGAAAACTTTTTTGAATTACACACCAAGTATGAAGAATGGTACACACGCACTGCAGAAGTTATTGATGAAATTGCAGAACGTTTGTTGACTTTGGAGATGCAGCCTATATCCACCTATTCTGGTTATTTGAAAGAAAGTAAAATTAAAGAATTGCCTATCACACACGTTGGAAAAAAAGGCGTGGAGTATGTTTTGGCAGCTCAAAAAACGTTGTTGGAACAAGAGCGTATTGTATTCTCTTTAGCATCTGAAAAAGATGACGAGGGCACAAGTGCTTTAATGAGCGATTTAATCAGAGAGAAAGAAAAAGAAAAATGGATGTTAAAAGCTTGGTTGGGCAAATAACAATTAATTGTAAATTCTCAAAGAAGAATTACCGTCAAACCAAGTGGAATACATACGTAAACCAAACTCGGAGCCCGAAATAGGTGAGCCGTCGTAGAGGGAGAATTTGGCATACGTACAACTGTCAATTAACTCCAGAAAATTATCTTCGCTGGTAACCAATGGTTTTTCACACGCACCTTCATTGGCGGGTGAATGGCGGTCGAATGCCACAAACTCGCCTAAACTTCTACGGTAAACAATGATACCTTTGGAACCTCCTGTAACATAAGCATAGCCGCCAACTCCAGTTAAATTACTGTAGGTGGGTAAGTTGATGTCTATTGTAATATCAAAAGGAATGCTGGGCACAGGATGCAATTTATTTTTCTTGCACGATGTGGAACAAGTGAGAAAAACTAGTGCTAAACTTAAAATAATTGGTAATTTCATTGCGTTAAAAGTCGTATTACAAAAGTATGAAATATTTACATTCAAAGATAAAAACGGTTTCAATGCTTGTTTTAGTATGTTTAGGACTACTGAATTTACAAGCATGTGCAACCAATAAAATTAAAAAAACTCCCGAAACGGTTGAAGAAGCCGAAAAAGAATTGGCAAAAAAGCGCAAAAAAGAAGCCAAATTAAATAAAAAAGAAGCCGCTGCTGCCAAAAAACGTCATTGGGATTTACAATCAAAAGCGGCTAAAAAATCGGTAAAAATGAATGAAAAACGCATGAAAAAGAATAAAAAACGCGGTGTTTTTATGCCGTAGTTTATTATTTTCGCATTTTTATAAGAAAAACATTAAATGTCACGCATTCCCCCGCATATTATTGACGATATCATGCAAACATCTCGCATTGAAGAGGTGATTGGAGAATTTGTGAATTTAAAAAAAGCGGGTTCCAACCTCAAGGGATTGTCGCCGTTTACGGATGAAAAAACACCTTCATTTGTGGTGTCGCCTTCCAAACAAATTTTCAAGTGCTTTTCTACGGGTAAAGGTGGAACTGTGGTGACGTTTTTAATGGAAAAAGAACATTTTTCCTACCCCGAAGCACTCAAATGGTTGGCCGACAAGTATGGAATTCAACTTCCAGAAGAAAAAGAATTAACCACTGAAGAGCAATCTGCCATTTCGGAGCGTGAAAGTCTTTATATCATCAATGAGTTTGCAAAAGAATATTTTAAGAACAACATTACTTCAACCGATGAGGGAAAATCGGTGGGCTATTCTTATTTTATTGAGCGTGGATTTCGTCCCGATATTATTGAAAAATTTCAATTGGGATATTGCCTCAATTCGGGCAATGATTTTACAGAAGCTGCATTAAAAAAAGGCTATAAATTAGAATACCTTGAAAAAGTTGGGTTGGTGAAGTCAAAAGACGACCGTCATTTTGATTTTTTTAGAGGTCGCGTGATGTTTCCAATTCACTCTATTTCTGGTCGCGTGCTTGGATTTGGCGGTAGAACTTTGTTTACCGACAAGAAAATTGCCAAGTATTTCAACTCGCCCGAAAGCATCATTTACAACAAGAGTGAAATTCTCTACGGATTGTTCTTTTCAAAGGGCGATATTATCAAATACGACAATTGCTTTTTGTGCGAAGGCTATTCGGATGTGATTAGCATGTATCAAGCAGGCATTCAAAATGTGGTGGCTTCTTCGGGTACATCGTTGACCAAAGAACAAATTCGTTTAATTCGGCGCTATACCAACAATATTACCATTTTATACGACGGTGATGCGGCTGGTATTAAAGCTTCGTTTAGAGGAATAGACCTGATTTTACAAGAAGGCTTGAACGTTAAAGTAGTGTTGTTTCCTGATGGTGAAGACCCCGATTCTTACTCTAAAAAAGTAGGAAGTGCAGTATTGGAACAATACATTAAAGAGCATACGCAGGATTTTATATCGTTCAAGGCTGGAATTTTATTGAAAGATACGGATGCTGATCCACTCAAAAAAGCCGAGTTAATTAAAGATATTGTTCATTCCGTAGGGCTGATTCCAGACTCTATCACTCGAACTGTTTTTACGCAAAAAATTGCTGAAGAATTCCACATTCAAGAATCCATTTTGAATGCAGAATTACTAAAAATTCGCAAAAACGTTCTTGCCAAAGAGTTAAACGAACCAGAAATTAGGGAGCTTCCTATTCATTTGCCTGTTTCTACTGAAAGTCCTACACCGGTTGTATCTCCAGTAGAACCAACAATACCTTCCGTTGTATTAGAAGAGTTGGAATTGATACGTTTAATGGTGTTGTATGGACCCATTGCCACCATTGCGCCAAGTGTGAACGTGCATGGCGAAAAAATAGAGGTAGAAGTTTCTGTTATTCAATACATTTGCGATGAATTGGAGCACGATGAATTAACCTTTGAAACGCCACTTTTTGCCGAAATTCACCAATTGTATGTAGATGGTTTGCTCAACGATGAACTGTATTTAGCTTCGTTTTTAAAACGCAATCCCAACCAAGAAGTGGTGCAATTAATTTGTGATATTGAAGCCAATGAATTGGAAATCAGTAATAATTGGTATAATAAGCACAAAATTGATACACAACGTGATAAAGATAAGTTAGCAACAGTTGTTCCGCGGGCAATTTACGCTTTTAAGTTGTTTAAAATCAATCAACAAATTAGTGCGTTGCAAAAACAATTGACAAATCCAGAATTAACCGACGCAGAGTTAACCGACTTATTGGGCGAGAAAATAGCATTGGAACGCATTAAGCTGAAGTTTACATCGGTTTTAGGTCGAGTGTAGGTAAAAGGTTTTTAAAGGTTAAGTTTGTTAGACACTGATTTAAGTAAATTTTTCAAAAGAACAATTGATTTCTAAAGATTAAATTACTTCTGCAATATCGAAATATGTCGATATGTAAATTTCTAATTATTATTTTGAGTTTTAAAATTTTATTTTTATCTTCATACTAATAATTAATTATTAACCTTTTACAATCCAACCTATGGGAGCAACCAAACATGAAGTTCACTCTAAAGAAATTAATGAACTAGCTAATCTTTTCAAAGCATTATCCAATCCAGCTAGGGTTAAAGCATTACTGATTCTTGCAGAAAGCGAACAAAAAACAATTACAACCGAAGATTTTCAAAATGAAATAGAGTTATCTCAATCTTCAATTTCTCGTCATTTAAGTATTTTGTCCGATTCTGGTTTAATTGCTACTAAAATTATTTCAAAAAATAAAAAAAGTTGTTTAGCATACCAATTAAACTATGAATGTATTCAAATTCTACAGCAAGTTATATCTAAAATTACTCTATTGAGTGGAAATAGGAATACAAATAGCTTTTATTTAAAATATAAAAATATCATAAACGCTGCATTGTTGTTTAAGACTTAGTTATTTATACCTATTATGCATTTAGAAAACAAATAAAATAGCTACACTTATTTTTAAATTTATTGGTATGCATACAGTTAACACAGGTAAACATAAAAAAATGAGATTTTAGCACATATTTTTCTAACAAAATAGGGAGAAGTGCTTATAACTGAGAAAAAGAATCTAGCCTTTATGTTGAAGAACTAAAAAGAAAACATTAAATATGTTTAATAATCTGTATCGGCTATTTAGGACTAGTCATACAAACAAAAATAAAAAGAGGCCATCCTTTTAGGACAGCCTCATTGTTTATCTTGCAGTTAAAAATTATGCTAAAACTTTAGGTGCCGCATTTTTAATTGCTTCACTTGCTTGGTCGGCATATTTTTCAAAGTTTTTCACGAATTTATTTGCCAAGTTATTAGCTGTTTCATCGTAAGCTGCTTTGTCTGCCCACGTATCTTTTGGATTTAAAATTTCAGAAGGCACGCCCTCAACCGCTGTAGGGAATTCCAAATCAAAAATTGGTAATTTGCTGAATGGAGTGTTGTTTAATTTTCCTTCCAATGCTGCTGTAATCATGGCTCTTGTGTAGCTTAATTTCATACGACTACCAACACCATAAGCACCACCAGACCAACCAGTGTTTACCAACCAAACTTTGATGTCAGAACCTTCTAATTTTTTACCCAACAATTCTGCGTATTTTGCAGGGTGTAAAGGTAAAAATGCTGCTCCAAAACAAGCAGAGAAAGTTGTGCTTGGTTCTGTGATACCTACCTCTGTTCCAGCAACTTTTGCCGTGTAGCCAGACATAAAGTGATACATTGCTTGTTCGTTTGTTAAACGTGAAATTGGAGGCAATACACCAAAAGCATCACATGTTAAGAAGAAAATATTTTTTGGAGCCGTTCCAATAGAAGGCACCGCAATGTTGTCAATGTGTTCTAATGGATAAGAAACACGTGTATTTTCTGTGATAGAATTATCGGTATAATCTGGAGTTGAAGAACCATCTTTAAAGCCAATGTTTTCTAAGATTGCACCAAATTTAATTGCATCGTAGATTTGCGGTTCTTTCTCGCGTGATAAATCAATTGTTTTTGCATAACATCCACCTTCAATGTTGAAAACAGAATTGTCTGCCCATGCATGCTCATCGTCACCAATTAATTTTCTGTTTGGATCGGATGAAAGTGTTGTTTTTCCTGTCCCTGACAATCCGAAGAAAACAGCAGTATCACCCTCTTTACCAACGTTTGCAGAACAGTGCATTGATAATACATTTTTTTCATGAGGCAAAATGAAATTCAAAGCAGAGAAAACTCCTTTTTTAATTTCACCTGTATATTTTGTTCCACCAATGATGATCATTTTTTTAGTGAAGTTCAAAATTGCAAAGTTGTGTTGACGTGTACCATCAATTTCTGGATTTGCCATGAAATTCGGCATACACACGATGTGCCAATCTGGAGTAAAGTTTTCTAATTCTTCATCCGTTGGGCGAATAAACATGTTGTTTGCAAAATGATTTCCCCAAGGCAATTCGTTGATGGTGCGCACATTCAAACGGAAGTTTTTGTCAGCACATACAAAGTTATCTCTAACATAAATGTCTTTTCCAGACATATAAGCTTTCATTCTGTCGAACAAAGCATCAAATTTTTCTGGTGTAAATTTAATGTTGATATCTCCCCACCATACTGCATTTTCTGTTTTTGCGTCACAAACAATGAAGCGATCTTTTGGAGAACGACCCGTAAATTCACCTGTTTCAATGGCAATTGCGCCAGTGTCTGTTAAAATTCCTTCACCTAAAAGAATAGTGTCTTCTACTAATTCTGATGGTGTTAAATTCCAAAATTGATTTCCAAGATTGTCTAATCCTAGTGTTGATTTTAAATCGGTGTTTTTACCCATTTTCCCGAACATGTCCATAATAGTCTAATTTTTAAGCTATGCTATTGATTTCGACTGCAAATTTAAGTCATCTATTTTGACAAAACGAAAAAAAAGCTATTTATTTTACGAACAGGTTACGGTTTTGTGTTAACAACTTTATTTTTTTGATTAATAATCAATTGGTTATTGTTGTTTTTTTATAGCGTCAATTATTTCTAAATAGAAATATTCTTGTGCTTTAATTGAATGTGCATATTAAATTGTAAATGTGTTAAATCCGTATTTATTCGTATTTTAGGATACCAAATATTCTATTATTTTTGAATCAAAATTTGATACAGATGTCACAAACGATAAAAATTGTTATTGCCGAAGATATTTCTAAAATTGCCGAAGCGTTAAAAGAAAAAATTGAATTAGCCGTTGAATTTAAAGTGGTGGACGTAGTTCCTAACGGTGAAGCAATGATCAAACGTTTGGAAAATAACCATGCCGTAGATGTGGTTTTGATGGACATCAATATGCCAGAAATGGATGGCGTGCAAGCAACCGAAATCATTAGCAATCGCTGGCCCAACATAAAAATCATCATGTGCACAGTGTTTGATAACGAGCAAAATATTTTTGAAGCCATTATGGCTGGCGCAAGCGGTTATTTATTGAAAGATGAAACACCCGCAAAGGTGCACAAAGCAATTTATGAAGCCATTGAAGGTGGAGCACCTATGAGTTCAATGATTGCCAAAAAAGCATTGTCGTTGATAAAAAAAGGTCGACCAACAGAAGTGGTGATTGAAAAAGATTATGAACTCACCAAACGCGAAATGGATGTGCTGGAACAAATTGCTAAAGGTTTGAGCTACGATCAAATTTCAGAAAATTTATTCATCAGCTATGGAACGGCACGCAAACATGTGGAAAATATCTACAAAAAAATGCGGGTGCACAACAAAATTGAAGCCATCGAAAAAGCTAAAAAAAGTGGTTTGATTTGAATTCTACGGATTTTCTGTTTGTAAATCCCTTAATAACAATGTGATTTCGTATTTTTTTAGTATTATTACTGCATGAAAGTCACTCTTTTTACTTTTTTTATTTTCTTTTCACTATCGCTGCTAGCGCAAGATGCAACTGCTGTTGAACAATCTATTTTAAAACTAAAAGGTCAACAACGTATAGAAAAATACCTAGAAGTTGTGGCAGAACAAACAACACGTTCTCCTCAATTGGCAATAAAATTAGCCCAACAAGCACTTTCTGAAAATGAAATCCAAAAACATTCTGAGTTACATGCAAAATTGCTCTACCATTTGGGAGAATTGTATTATTTAACTGGAAATTTTAATAAAGCGCTATCATCGTTGCAACAAGCCGAAACCAAATTGACTCAACTCAACGATAAAACAGTTTTGCCAAAGGTGTATATTTCAATCGGGAGAATCTATAAAAAAGCCCACAACGATTGCGAGAATACAAAAAAATACTACCACAAAGCCGAAGCAATTTACACAGCAACAAATAATCTGAAAGAATTGGCAACTGTGCACAATTACCTCGGAAATATTACCGAAACCTGCGATAATGATTTAAACAAGGCGCTTTCTTATTATTATCAAAGTGAGCAATATTACATTACACATAAAGACACCATCGGATGGTCGTATAGCCTTGATTTCATTAGCCAAGTGATGGCACAACAAAACAACTATAAAGATGCTATTGCGCGTCAAACAAAGGCGTTGGAATTGCGTTTAGCCATCAAAGATTCGTTTGCAATTGCCATAAGTTATACCAATTTAGGTGAGATTTTTTTGATGCAACAACAACCCCATGCAGCTAAAGAAAATTTTAAAAAAGCGTATGCTATTTCTGGAAAGTCGGATTACAAGGATTTGAATATTTATTTGTTGGGTAAATTGGCCGATATCAGCAAGGAACAAAACGATTATCAAAGTGCTTATTTTTATTTGGGCGAGCAAACTGCTTTGAAAGATAAATTGCTAGATGCTGAAAAACACAAGCAATTGGCAGAAATGAAAACCAAATACGAAACTGAAAAGAAAGAAGCAGCACTGAGCCAAGAACAAATAAAAAATAAAAACAAAACCTTGTGGGTTATCCTGTTGATTGGTGCTGTGGTGGTGCTTTGCATCGTGATTGTTTTGGTAGTTTTAAGTAAAAAATTGGAACGTCAAAAAGCAGAATTAACGATTTTGCAAAATTTGGATGCCGAACGCAACCGTATTGCACGCGACTTGCACGATAATTTAGGTGCAGAATTGACCTTGATTTCTTCTAAATTGGATATTAAATCCTACAAGGCAACCAACGAAGCAGAAAAAGAAGAATTGAGCGCCATTCGTACCATTTCTACCAATGCTAATTTTATGTTGCGCGAGACTATTTGGTCCATCCACAAACAAGAATTGACCGTAGATGAGTTGTACCAAAAAACAAAGGATTATGCCCAACGTATTTTTGAGGACAAGGAAACCCAAGTGATTGTTGAGGTGGAACAAAAAGAAACTGCTTTGTCGCCATCGGTTGCATTGCATTTGTATCGCATATTGCAAGAAACCATCAACAATGCTTCAAAATATGCCAATTGTAAAACGTTAACACT
>JAKQEZ010000728.1 GCA_029558435.1 Bacteroidota bacterium | reverse complement strand
GCTTTTGCTAATTGCTCTACCGTTTTTTTGATGTAACCGTCTTTATTTCGGTATTCATCAATATTATCAATAAAAAAAAGTGTTAGCGGTTTTATTTTTACATCTCTCGTCAAAAACTCTTTTTCGAGTTCAAAATGCTTTTGAATGGCTTTTTGAATCATTGTTTCCTGCAATTTTTCGGCATATGAATAAGGATTAATTTTATCACCCTTTTTCATTTCCAAACCGTTTGATAAAACAACCGTGCTCTTGTTCAAATTTTCGATTGTCAAATCACTCATTTCAGAGTGGATTGTTTGTAAACTGTCTTTCTTTTTAAGCTTTACCGTTTTACGTTTATCATTTTCGTTTAATTCAAAACTTGCTTCTGTTCCGTCTGAATCAATAAACTTTACAATTGCATTTTTCCCGCTTTCAAATTCTGTAATGTGTCCGATTACGCCTTTTACTAAATTTCTATTGAACGAATCAACGGCAGTTAAAGTGTAAATCAGATTTTCATAACCTTGAAACGTAGCACCATAACGCAAAATAAATTGCGGTTTCATTTTCTGAATATTCTCCCACGTTTTGTTGCCTGTTCCAAATTTGTGCGGTTCGTCAATAATCATAAAAGGTTTTGTAGCTCCAATGGCATCAAATGGTATGGTGTACTTGTCAAACAAACCTTTGTCAAAACTCTTTTGCATTGTTTCTGAGTTAATCATACCTGCATTGATAATCATAATCTGAATACTGTTTTTTTCAAAATTGCCCGAATTGACAAAACTTGTAACGGCTGGCGGAATGTATGATTTCTTGCTTTTGCCATTTTTCAAGCTTTCTACAACGTGTAAATGCAAGGTTTTTCCGTATTGCTCTTTAAAATGTTCACGACTGCTGTCTGATTTCAAAAAATCTATTGTTCCCGCTTTTATAGAAAGCGTTGGAACAACAACAATAAATTTGAAAATGCCGTATTGTTTGTTGAGTTCAAAAATAGTTTTGGTGTAAGTATAAGTTTTACCAGTGCCAGTTTCCATCATAATGTCTATGATGTTGCTGTCTCGTTTTATTTTTTCGCTTATGCCACCGTTATTTTCCCTAATTGTTCTAATGTTGTTTGGATAAGTGTTTCCTGTTTGAAAATCAAATGCAGGATTGATG
>JAKQEZ010000640.1 GCA_029558435.1 Bacteroidota bacterium | reverse complement strand
TTATTGATATTAACCCCATGATCTTCCAGGATCACAAACGCTTGCCGCTGCTGCTCAGTGAATCCGATAACTTTCTTATAATGATACTGTTTCATGTTTTTAAATATGCTTTTGTTTCGTATATTTAGTAGTTATGTGCAATGCTACTGACCACCATTCAATCTGGCTTTCGTTAATTCAATAGCTTTCGGGTTTAAATCGCAACCAATAAATTTTCGGTTCAATTCCTTACAAACAACTGCCGTTGTGCCACTACCTAAATAATAATCAGCCACCACATCACCTTCATTTGTAGAAGCCAAAACAAAACGGCTTATTAGTTCCTTTGGTTTTTGGGTTGGGTAGCCTGTAACTTTTGCCCCTGTATTCGGTATTCTCGGTATATCTGTAAATACATCTGAATACGGTCTATCAAATTGCTCCCTGTAAACTACATCGCCATCAACTCTTTTGCTTACTTTTTTACCATCAACAATTTCAACAAGGTTTCGTTTTCTCGGCTTTTCAATCGGCTCTCTCAAATCATTAAATACTGCACCTTTGAATGAATAAAAAAGTATTACATCGTGGTTTCTTTGGAAGCAATTTGATACGTTGCTCCATTTATCGTATTTCCAGCAAATCTCGTTTCTGAAATTCTCATACCCAAAAACATCATCCATTAAAATCCGCATCCAATGGTTTATTCGTGTGTCCATTTGCAAATAAATTGAGCCGTTTTGTTTTAGCACTCGTTTCATTTCAATCAGTCTTGGTAGGTAGTGGCTTTCTATTTCACTTCTAATCGGTTTTAAGTCTTGATAATCTCCAAAGTTTCTGCCTGTTCCATAAAGAATATCGCAGTAAATCATATTTACGCTTTCATTCGGCTGTGATTTTAGGAGTTCCAAATTATCACCGCACTGCACATAACACGGGTTTGGCAAAATTGCCGTTTCGTCTTTCAATTCAACTTTATCCATAATATTCAACATTTATTTTTCAATTTAACTTTTGTGTTCGGCAACTTCGCCAAGCCCGAAAACGTTATGTGCCATTTTAAGAAGACCATACAGACGACAAACAATTAGACTAAAAACTGAATTTTCAAGAGCAGAACAACAACTAAAAATTGTAACTTTGCATAAAAAGATATTTGAATGGAATTAGCCGCAAAACAAAGTACAAAAAATAAATTTGGACAATACTTTACACCAAAAGTAGTTGCTGATTTTATGATTGAAATGGCTAACATTTCACAAAAATCAAAAATTTTAGAACCCTCTTGTGGAGAAGGCGTATTTTTAGACCTATTAAAACAAAAAGGATTTAATGATT
>JAKQEZ010000611.1 GCA_029558435.1 Bacteroidota bacterium | reverse complement strand
GCGGGCTTAGCGTATCTAATTCTACAGTTGAAATGCCAAACTTTACAGTTAGCACAATTGGTGTTCACACTGCTACGCTTAGTGTTGTGAATGGAGATGCTACTCAAACATCAGTTATCACAATCGAAACATACACTTGTGTGAATGTTGGAATCAATGAACTTAGCAAAAGTTTTTCAAACGTAAGTTTATTTCCAAACCCGAGCAATGAAAACGCCACCATTAAGTTGAATTCCCTTCAAGCTAATGAAATAAGTCTTGAAGTGTATGACATCTCCGGCAAAATGGTAAATGAATTGTCTTCCAGAATCAAATTACAAGTTGGCCAAAACGAGATGGTTGTTAATACCCACAACCTGGAGAACGGAATATACTTTGTTACTTTGATCACCAATTCAGGTAAAGAAACCATTAAGTTGGTAGTACAACACTAATATTCTATCAAATGAATTTAAAAACGCCTGCTGATTTAGCAGGCGTTTTTTTATGGATAAAATCACATGTAAACCTGCAACATTTAATTCAATTTTCATACGTGTACTAACTTTCAGAAGGAATTGTGCTGGTCGATATATTTAATTACGAGAAAATTTCTGCTTACTCTTTTAGTTAAAATGGCTTAATCTATTTTTCACTGCCCCTAAAACAAAATCTTGATTTAATGTAAAATTAACATTGGCTTGGTTTAGTCTTAAACTGAAAAGATAAACTTTACTTCTTTAGCTAAATGAACAACAACGAGGTTAACATTGCTTTTTTAGAGCAATCTGCCCAAAAAATATACAAAACACTAGACTTGCTTCGTTCCATATATAGCAACCTTAAAGTGTTTCAAACTGAAGAGGAATTAAGACGATTTTTCATTCAGCAGAACTTACAACTTATTTTTATTAATCTT
This sequence comes from Bacteroidota bacterium, assembly GCA_029558435.1. Next base: position 1,009 of record JAKQEZ010000611.1, on the reverse strand, counting down.
GATTTACAACCCAATGATGGAATAGCTGTATTGAAAGAACTTAGATTAATAGAAAACAAAGAACCTCCATACATTGTACTATACTCTGAAAAACAAGACGACTTTTTACAGGAACTGGCTTTTGCATCAGGTGCTGATGCTTTTATTGGTTTTCATGCTAAACCTGCCACAATGAAATTGTATGTACAAAATCTATTGTGGAGAAGGAACATTCAATATCAAAATTTTATTCAGCAAGATATATTTATTGATACTGAGCGGTACCTGATTTACCACAAAGGACAACCAATACAATTGCCAAGAAAAGAATTTCAATTGATGGAGTTGCTTTACACCAATTCAGGAAAATACTTCAGCAAACCCGAAATAGCTGATTTACTATGGAAAGACAATACTATCGCTAACAAACGCATTATTGATGTGCACATTTACAATATCCGTCAACTTTTCGGTAAAAACATCATCCTGTCTCAAAAAGGAAAAGGATATCGACTATCAAGACCAACGCCAATCGCTAAAGCATAGAAGTTCTTTAAAAAAATTTAATTGTAAATTTGAAGGTCTATTTTTTGATCTTTATGAATTTGTTTTACAAAAAGTTTCCAAAGCACTTTGTATTATTTCTTTTGTGTTTTCATGTTTTCCACTCTGTCGGCCAGGAGGAAAATCATGGATTAGTAAACTGGTTAAGTTTTAAAGAAGCTCAGGAAAAGAATAAGATTCAAGAAAAACCATTTTTAATTGATTTATATACCGATTGGTGCGGATGGTGCAAACACATGATGCGCACCACCTACTCTAATCCAGCCATTGCGGCATACATCAATGCGAATTTTTATCCAATAAAATTTGATGCTGAAGGAAAAGACACTATTCAATACAATGGCGTGATTTACAATCCAACTTCACCTGCACCAAGAACGCCTCATGAACTGGCTTTAAAGTTTCTGGGCAACAGTCTTAGTTATCCATCCACCATGTTTGTGGCCGGTCAATTTCAGTTCAATTT
>JAKQEZ010000610.1 GCA_029558435.1 Bacteroidota bacterium | reverse complement strand
AATCAACTGAATAACTTGATCGTTCAAAAGAAAGCTCAGGCAGCAGAACAATGGTGCAAAAAACAAAGTCAAAAGACAGATTACCAATTTTGGACAGACCACATGGTAAAATCTCTGAAAAAAATTCAAGATGCGAGAGCATCTCAAACAGGTCAGACAGTATTGACAACAACACCCAAGACAAAGAAACCGAGAAAGTCAAAGTAGATGTTGCACTTGATATCAGTACCAGTATTATTGGTTATTGTGTTCTTGATACTTCAGGAAATATGTTGAAACTTGGAAATATAAAACTAACAAGTTCTAAGTTTGAAGATATATATGACAAAGCTAACGAAGTAAAAAAACATCTTCCAAATATTGTTGACTTGAGTTCTCAATCTATAGAAAGAATTTTTGTTGAAGAAGCTCACATGAAGTTTACATCTGGCGCATCATCAGCAAAAACATTATTCTCTCTTGCTACTTTCAATGGAGTTGTTTGTCATTTGTTTTATTCTGCCTTTGGAGTAAAACCACTAAAGATTGGTGTTAGAACTGCAAGAGCAAAACTTGGAATTAAAATTAACACTTCTGACAAAACTAAAACTACAAAGGAAAAAGTGCTTGAAGCAGTTAGAACCTTACATCCAGAATTTCCTTGGGAAACGCATGTTGCAATGACAGGTAAAAATGTTGGACAAGTTGTTTATGGACAACAAAATTTTGATATGGCAGATGCTTGGGTAATTGGTCGTGGTGGTCAACTTACTACAAGTCTAAATAACAAGAAAAAATAATATGAAGCCAATTTTTTCATTTATTGAAAAGGTTTTTGGTTCTGGAAAAGTGTCGTCAAATGGACAGGATATATCTGTGATATGTCCACTTTGCAAAGCCAAAAAAAATGAAACCTATTCAAAAAGAAAATTAGTTATTCGACAAGATGGACTTAGTCACTGTTGGGTAGTGGAGCATACTTACACCTATGGAATATAAAATAAAATCAAAGAGTCTCAAGCAGTCTGGATTGTATGTGATAACAAATTCTGAAACAGGAAAGAAATATGT
>JAKQEZ010000601.1 GCA_029558435.1 Bacteroidota bacterium | reverse complement strand
GTATTGCAACCAACGAGCATACAATTCATCGTCTTCATTTTTTCCTGCAAAACCGCCCAAATCACTGTGCATAAAAGCTATTCCTTGTAGTCCCATTTGTAAAACAATGTCAGGCTGACTTTGTAATCCGCCCCAACTTCTAGAAACGTCGCCACTCCAAGGAACGAGCCCATTTCTTTGAGCTCCAGAATAACCTGCTCTCATCAAAATAAACGGACGAGCATTTGGTGAAGTTTCTGCAAAACTTTCTTTGACCAATTTTGCCCAATCCATTCCGTAAATATTATGAACTTGGTCGCCGTTTTTACCGTTTCCGTGAAGAATGGTAGAAGGATGAACTTCTGGTTCGCCTAAATCGCCCCAAATTCCTGTAATGCCTTGATTTAATATGTCTTTGTAAATATTTTTGAACCAAGAATTTCCCTTTTGGCTGTAAATATCAATCAAACCGGTGTGCCCGAAATAAAAATCGTACATAAATGCTTTTCCCTCGTTGTTTTTTGCCAAAATATCTTTGTCAAGAGCTTCTTGATAACGCGAAGAAGTGTTCACTACGAAAGGTTCAGTAATGAGAATGGTTTCTACGTTGTTTTTTCGCAAATCATCAATCATTTGTTGAGGTTTTGGGAAATTATCTTTGTCCCAAGCAAAATTTCCGAGTGTTCCTTGAACGGTTTTGCCAAACCAATACAAATCTAAAATAATAGCATCAACTGGAATTTTTTCGGCTCTGAATTTCTCAATCGTTTCTAAAGTTTGTTGCTGAGTACGATATCCAAATCTGCTTGAAAAATTCCCTAAACTCCATCTTGGAAGCATCGGTTGTTTTCCTGTTAAATCGGTATAATTTTTAACCAAATCTTCCCAAGAATTTCCAGAAATTACCTGATAAACTTTTCTTCCAGAAACCGTTTCGTAAGTCAATGAATTGTCTTTTTTGCTGTCTAAATCAAGGTAACCAATCGGTGCATTGTCAAAATGAATCATATATTTTTTACTCGAAACTACAATGGGCATCGTGTAATTGAGCAATTCAGATTTGGTTTCGTAACCGTAATGAGCACGGTTGTAGAGCATTAGTCTATTTCCTCGGCGATTCATTCCGAGCGCTCTTGCTCCGGCTCCGTATAAAACTTCATCTGGAGATAAATTGAAATTTAATGTTTCAAAATTTTGCGGATGGTTATTGATTTCGCCGTTTTCATAAGTTCCGTAACCGTTTTTTTCAGAAATCAAGAGTTCATCACCTTTATAATAAGAAATTTGAAAAGGCACTTTTTGAATTTTTACGGTAATTCCAGATGTTTCAATCCATGCAAAACCTCTGGTTTCTCTGAAGTTGTATTTTACATCTTTTGGTGAAAGAATTACGGCGTGAGAATTTTCTGTAAGT
>JAKQEZ010000562.1 GCA_029558435.1 Bacteroidota bacterium | reverse complement strand
AATTTGAGCACATTAACAAATCTTTAACACCAAAACATTACAAAACTAAGTAGGTTTTTGTAGCAAATTAAATACTTATTGCATGAAAAACAACAAACGAGTTAAGACCTTTCAAGTTGATGAAAAAATACATGACGAAATTGTTCGTCATTGCAACGAGCATTGTTTGAAAATCAATCAGTTTGTTGAGAAACTTTTAACAAATGCGATGAGGAATTTAATTGAACCAAAATCAGAATGAAAAGAAACACAATTACTTTTACAAGACCACAAATCTAATCAACGGAAAGTATTATTATGGTATCCATTCCACCAACAAATTGGATGATGGGTATTTAGGGAGTGGAAATCTATTAAAACGAGCGATCAAAAAACACGGAAGGGAGAACTTCGCCAAAGAAATCATAGCCGACTACCCAACTCGTAAAGAAGCCAGTGACCATGAAAAAATAGTTGTGACAATTGAATTGGCCGAATTAGATGAATGTTACAATCTGCGTAGCGGAGGAGATAATGAATACGCACCATCAGAGCAAACTAAAAAAAGATTACGCGAAATCAACACTGGAAAAAAACTTTCGAACGAAACAAAAGAGAAGATGGGCAATTTTCAACGTGGACGGCCAAGATCGGAAGAATATAGAAACAAAATAAGTGTTGGTCTGCTCGGCGAAAAACATCCCATGTTTGGAAAAACTCACAGTGAAGAAACGCGAGCAAAAATGAGCAACGCCCATGCGGGCGATAAAAATCATCAATTCGGAAAATTTAATAATGACCCGCGATCAAGAAAATGTATTATATTACAAGTAGAATATGTATCTCGCACTGAAGCTGCTCGGCAATTGAATATAAATGTCAACACTGTACGTTACCGTTTATCATCAACAAGTGACACATTCAAAGATTGGAAATATTGTGAGTAGAAATTTAATATACATTGTAGCATTGAATAATCGGCCCGCCAAAATCAACAATAGTGATTATTCGAAATATTCAATTTTTTCATGGACAAAATATTGTGAAAAGTATGGCATTGAATTATTTGTGCTGAACGACGAAAATCTACCCCAATTCGTGGAATCGCATCAAATATCATCTCAAAAATTTCCAATATGGTTTAAGGAGTATGTGTATAAGTTCGCACAAGGTTACGACAAAATTGGAATTGTAGACAGTGACACGATAGTAAAATGGAACGCGCCAAACATATTCAATCAAATTGATCCTGATAAGTTTTACGGAGTCAACGATTTGTGTGATTTGAATTGGTTGCGAGAAAGTATTTACCATCGTCAACACTTCTTTCCAAATACAAAAATTGATTATTTTAAGTACATTAACGCCGGAGTTTTGTTTTTTGGTCGAAAAAATTTGGAAGTGTTTGAAAAACTGCTTACCTTGTACTTAAATAATCAAAGTGAGATTGACGGTATAAAAACTGGCGGAAAGGAACAGACATTACTTAACTTTGTCCTTCAAAGTTCAAATGTTGATATTGAATTGCTTTCTCCAGAATGGAATCTGTTGTCCATCCACAAAAAAAATATGTTTACAAACAATTGGCAACTTTTTCCGAACCAATTTGTTTTTGATGACGAACGAACTTGGTCGCATTTTATGAAATACGCAAATGTTTGGCACTTCACTGGATTTCCAATTGAAGATCGAGTTCGTGTGATGCAAGATGTTTGGAATTTGATTAAAACGAAATACACATAAATCATGCTCAGTTTTTTATTTGGTTACATATTGGTTGCCCATATCCTTTCGATAGTGGCAATGTGCGATGCGGTCGAAAACAAAGGTGCTGTATATTTTTCCTCGTGGAAATATACGATTTTATGGCCCAAACATTTATATAACGCATTTACTGAAAAATGATATTATTTTTGTTATATTTCCTCCCCGT
>JAKQEZ010000507.1 GCA_029558435.1 Bacteroidota bacterium | reverse complement strand
AGGCGATAATTATTTCGTTTATTATTTAGTGATAAATGACGAGGGTAAAAACATCTTCGTTATTCAAAACCCAATCAAGCAGTTTGAATTGGGCAATTTAAAAATTGATAAAAATTTAGTTGTTGAATTTTCTAAAACATCAGGACAATGGCACAGACTTTTGGAGATAACAAATTAAAGGTTGCTTCGCTTTTCTGCGGTTGCGGAGGAATGGATTTAGGCATTCAAGGAGATTTTAATTTCCTTGATAAGCATTATGCGGAATTGCCTTTTGAAGTTGTTTACGCAGTTGATAATGATGCGTATGCAACAAAAATTTACAATGACAATTTTTCGCATAAATGCGAAACAAAAGACGTTCGAGACATTGTTCCGAGCGAAGTTCCCGACCACGATATTTTGTTGGGAGGTTTTCCTTGTCAATCATTTTCAATCAGTGCCCAAAATCCGCCAAGATTAGGATACAAAGATGATAGAGGAAAATTGTTTTTTGAAATGGTAAAAGTTTTGAAAGAAAAACAACCTCGCTTTTTCATCGGAGAAAACGTAAAAGGTTTGCTTTCAGCAAACAAAGGTAAAGCCTTTCCGATGATTGTAAAAGAATTTGAAAAAGCAGGTTATCACATTCATTACAAACTTTTAAACGCTTCTGAATTTGGTGTTCCACAAAAACGTGAGCGTGTTTTTATTGTAGGCTTTAGAGATTTTGACGACTATTTTAATTTCAAGTTTCCACAACCAAACACATTAAACGGTTCTAAAATTGTTTTGAAACAAGTTATTGACAAAAAAGCAGACAAAGACGAAAAATGGTTTTTCAGTCAGAGAGCTGTTGAGGGGATGTTGCGTGTTCGTGAAAAAATGAACAAAGGCAGAGTTCAAGACTTAAATCAACCTTGTAACACAATCAGTTCGCACTTGGCAAAAGTAAGTCTGAACGGAACAGACCCAGTTTTAATGGTTAATGAACGATACAGAAGATTTACACCAAGGGAAGCCGCAAGTATTCAATCTTTCCCTACATCGTTTAAGTTAGAGAGTGTTTCGGACAACAGACAATACCGAGCAATCGGTAATGCCGTTCCACCTGTTTTGATGTGGAATGTAGTAAATGCTTTGGCTAATAGTTGTGTGAAAGAAAAACCTAATGTAATAGAAAGTATAAATTTAAAACAAGAAAAGTTAATTCAAATGAGATAAGTATGATAAGACTTCCACAAATCGGTTTAATATTTAATGATGGCGATGAATGGGAAATATTCTGCCAAAGTTGTTTGAAAATAAAACATCAACACAACAATTTCCTATCTGTTCCTGCCGATAG
>JAKQEZ010000479.1 GCA_029558435.1 Bacteroidota bacterium | reverse complement strand
TGCGGCTTTGCGAAGAAGCGGATTTCGAAGCTCAAAACTGTCAACATAGCACAAAAGTTGATGCGAGGTAGAATGCTCAATTAACCACTGAACCCGCTTTTTTGCAAAACCGCTGTTACAAGCTGGCCTTCTTTCTGTCGTTGCTGTGTTGTCCATTGTTTGCAGAGTCTTTGGTGCGTTTGCTTGGTGGCTCTTTTGCAAAACTTGGCTTTAGCGTTGGCTTGTGCGGTTTTGCAAATGTGCCACCAAATGCGTTGGCAGTTTAGTGTTTCAAAATTCCTTTTATCATTTTTAAAAAGTCTTTAAGTGCTGGTAAATTTTCTGAAAGGTCGTAACTGCCGTCTGAAAGTTCTGATGTGTCCTTACGCAAAAAGAATTCACTTGTCCCCGTGAAGTCGTCAAACTCTGTCTGGTCAATGCAAACAAAAAAGTCAATGTGTGGATATTCAAATTCTCTATTTCCGTCAACTGTGTAGATTTCAAATTCCTTGTCGTAAACATAGCTGAACCTTTCAAGTAATGTTGTTTTTAAGATGTCTATTTTGTAGCAAAACATTCCGCATAGTGGTGTTGTCTCAAAACAGTTTTGTTTTATAGTCTTGGCTCGTTTATTAAAAGCTTCAATGTCTGCACTTGTTGCGTTTGTTTTTACCTCAATAATCATTTTACAATCATCAGCATTAACTCCAATGTCTTCGGGTGTAAATGCTGCAACTAAGGCGTAGTCATTTGTAAGAATTAAATCAACTTGTCCTTCGTTTTCTTCGTTGTCAAGGTTTACAACTCCTCTGCTAATTGTGATACGATTATTAAAATGCTTTTCAATAATTTCTTTAACAAAGAACTCACGAACTTTTCCTCGAATGCCCATATGTTGAATTACCTCTGCAACATCGCTTTGGGCATTCAATAATTTTTCCGTGTAATGGAAATATCCTTCAAATTTCATTTGCCCCAAACTTTATCAATTACAAATTTTATTTCGTCTTGCATTTTGTTTGCAAGGG
>JAKQEZ010000473.1 GCA_029558435.1 Bacteroidota bacterium | reverse complement strand
CTTTCGGTCAACGACTTTTTATCGTTGATGTCGTTTGTTCCTTTGGTTTCAATTACAAAATAATACTCGCTTTCACTTCCAGTTTTCAAACTCTTGCGTTTCATTACCAAACCGAAGTCGGGCTCATATTCGCCAATTGGTGTTTTTATTTTGTAATAGCTCGGAAGTTTGAGGAAACAAATTATTTCATCATCAAGGTCGGCTGTTTTAGCAAACCATCTTTCTACATCACTATCCACGAGCATTTTATCAAACACGCCTCTTTTGGGCGTTTCCACATACGCCTGTGGTGCAATATTTTTTACAAAATCATCAAAGGAGAATGGAAATTCTTCACCAGTCAAATGATAGTCAAGTCCTCTTATCATTTCGTCCAATTCAATGTTGCGAATAATAGCTGCCGCCTGGTGAATAAATTGCGGTGGATTTTTTACAAAATGTTCGTGATTGGTAATTCCTTCCACTATTTTAAAAAGCGTTCTATAACTTAACCCTGTGTTCTCGCTTAGTTCTTCCACCAAATCCAATGGCGTGAAGTAGGCTTTCAAAGCATAAGTTTCAGTTCCACCAAAATCATCTTTTATTCCTTCTTCTGTAATTTCGCCAATAGAACGGCTGCTCACTTCTGCCACATAATCGGCAATATTTATTTTGTTGATTTCCTCTTTTGATTTTTCAATGAGATTTTCTTCATTGAACGAAATGAGATAATCCGTTTTCTTGGCTAATGATTTCCAAAAGCGTTTGAAAGCTGCATCAATCGGCTCATTTGTGTTGCGTTTAAAATGAACTTCATTTTGCGGTTTTCCTTTGTGTGTATGTGTTAGCCCTGCACCTGCTTTGGTTGTTCCGTAAACTTCTTTAATTTCTTCCTGATACTGAGTTACAAATGTTTCGTAAGTTTCGTTTGGAATAACTGTTAGCTGATTGATGCGTTCCGTATCTTCTACATTTAAAGCATCATAAATTCTGTGTCCGTCTTGATTTACACAAATTCTCAAACCTCTACCAATTTCCTGACGTTTACGGATTTCTGAATAAGCTGTGTTGAGTGTTGCGATATTGAAAACATTCGGATTGTCCCAACCAACACCCAATGCAGAGTGAGAAAAAATGAACTGAACAGGGTTTGTAATGGTTAAAAGTTCTTCCTTACCTTTTAAAATCAATTCGTAGATTTTCTTTTGCTCTTTTTGTCCTCCTTCATTGTCGGCAAATTCTCCGCTTGCTTTTTGAGCAAAATAATATCCCTGAATTTGGTTGATGTGTTCGTCTGTTGGCTGTTTACCTTCGTTCATTTCAGCATAAACCAGTTTATATTTTTCAATGAAAAGTTCTTTAATGATTGGCGTTTCGCCAATGTAGTTAGCTACTTTATCAATGAAAATGAGAGAAAGGCATTTTATACCTTGCTCCGCAAATTTTTGTGTTTTTTGAAAATGTCTGCGGATAAGCCATTCCAATTGTAAAGCCCAAATGCTTTGTAAGTTTCCTGATGATTGT
>JAKQEZ010000470.1 GCA_029558435.1 Bacteroidota bacterium | reverse complement strand
CAGAATTACAGGCTTTAAATTGATATTGTTTGAAGTTGCCAATTCCTGACGATACAAATTCAAAATCAAAGCCTGAACAATTCTTTCTTTCTCGTCATATAAAGAGCGAATAAGGTTTATTTCTTTTGAATATCTATCTCTCCGAAACTCAGCAAGGTCATATTTGAAAATTACTTTGTCTTGATAGTGGTTTATCAATGCTGCCGTATCTGTGTCAATGGTTGCCGTAAACTCCAATAAGATATTTTCAAAATTGGAATCGTGAATTTTTTTTACGGTATCTTCCCAACTGCCAAACAAATTGCCCGATTTTGTTCCTGCGACCAAGTGGTGAGCTTCGTCAGCAATCAATACCAATTTCTTATCCTTAAAATCTTCGTAGGTTACGCTGTTTTCTTTGGTGTTGTTCAGGTCAATATGAAGCTGTTGAATGGTGGTGAACTTCAAATTGATATTCTGATTGTCGGCTTCTTCAAAGTTGTCAATCTCTTTGATTAACACTTCCTTTCCGTCAATCACAATTTTATCGTTGAATAAGTATTTTGAAGCTTGCTGATTAAGAAAATTGTCTTTTGTTTTTTGAATGATATTGTTGCTGTTTACAAAAAACAAAAAGTTGCGATAACCTTTTTGGTAAAGGTGCAACATCAAACCTGCCATTATCAAAGTCTTTCCGCTACCTGTTGCCATATTGTAAAGCAAGTGAAACGGTCTTTTCGGTTTGCCTTCAAAATCTTCTGAATAACAAAGAATAAAACGCTGAAACGCTTCAATCTGATAAGGTCGCTGACCAAATCCGGGTTTTAAATTGTCGGTTATGTGATTAGGAACGGCAACTTGGGCAATGGCTCTTTTACCAAATTCCTGTAACAATATGTCATATAAAAACGCCATTATTCTATTTCTTTGTTTTTAGGGGGTAGACTATTTTTTGCACTTAATTTGGATACTACTTTCTTTCCTGTCTTTTCCTCAATTTCTTTTCGTGTATTGCCGGCAATGGTGCCCCCTTGATTGGCTATATTTTTATTTTCAGCAAATGTTTTGGGTTGCTTCTCTTTGCTTATTTCAGTTGTAGTAGCTTCTGCCAGCATATTGAGTACCAATTCTAGATTGGTCATATTATCTCGTAAGTTATCTTTTTTAAGATTTTTGAAATTTTTGTATTGTTTTACCGAAAAGCCACTCCAAGCCTTTGTAATTTCATCGGTAAGAATGGCATATTCCTCTCCTTTTTTTATCCCTCTGTTTT
>JAKQEZ010000423.1 GCA_029558435.1 Bacteroidota bacterium | reverse complement strand
GAACGCATAACAGGTCCTTTGCGTCAGGCGGGCATTTTGATACATAGAAATTAATTGTTAATTTTAATATCTCAAACACATAGAAAACACGCTCCGAGTCCCGCCCAACGCAAAGCCCCAAAACGTTAGGCAACATGCTAAAAGAGCCACCGCACATTCAAGCACATTTGGTTTTTGCCGACACGCAAAGCCCAAACAAAAAACCAAAAGAGCTTGAATTTTGCCAACGCACGACAGAAACAGAGTAAGAAACTAAAAGACAGAAATAAAATAAACAGATGTTTGAACAGACTTTTAAAAACATAGACGACATTCTTTACAAGGACGCAGGTGCAGACAGCGAACTGGACTACATTGAACAAACTTCTTGGGTTTTGTTCTTGCGTTACCTTGACCAATTGGAAAGTGAAAAAGCGGATGAAGCCGCTTTGGAAGGTAAAGAATATCAATACATTTTGGACGAGCAATTCCGTTGGCCTAATTGGGCTATGCCTAAAACAGCAGACGGAAAACTTGACCACCACAAAGCCATGACTGGACCTGACTTGGTTCAGTTTGTTGATTATAAGTTGTTCCCCTACTTGGCAGGTTTTAAAGCAAAATCAATTGACAACCCGAAATCCATTGAATATAAAATCGGTGAGATTTTTAGCGAACTGAATAACAAAATAAAAAGTGGCTACAATCTTCGTGAGATTATTGAAATGACTGATGAACTGCCTTTCGGCAGTTCTAAAGACAAGCACGAACTTAGCCACTTGTATGAAACCAAAATCAAAAACATGGGCAATGCTGGCCGCAATGGCGGACAGTATTACACGCCACGACCTTTGATTCGTGCCATTATTGAAGTGCTGAATCCACAAGTTGGCGAAAAGATTTATGATGCAGCTTGCGGTAGTGCGGGCTTCTTATGCGAAGCATACGCCTACATGTATGACCGCATGGAGAAAAATACTGCCAACCTGAAAACCTTACAGGAAAATACACTTTACGGAAAAGAGAAAAAGAACTTGGCTTACATCATTGGTGTAATGAATATGATTTTACACGGCATTGAAGCCCCAAACATCATTCACACCAATACGCTGACTGAAAATATCCGAGACATTCAGGAGAAAGACCGTTACAACGTAATTCTTGCCAATCCACCATTTGGCGGTAAGGAACGAAAAGAAGTGCAACAAAACTTCGACATCAAAACAGGTGAAACGGCTTCTTTATTCTTACAGCATTTTATCAAAAGTTTAAAAGCAGGCGGACGAGCAGGTATTGTAATCAAAAATACTTTTTTGAGCAATGCCGATAATGCTTCTGTTTCGTTGCGAAAGCATTTATTGGAGAGTTGCAACCTGCACACCATTTTGGATATGCCCGCAGGAACTTTCTTAGGTGCAGGAGTGAAAACAGTTGTTTTGATTTTTACCAAAGGCGAGCCGACCAAAAAGATTTGGTATTACCAATGTGTGCCGGGCAGAAGTTTGGGCAAAACTTCACCATTGAATGATGATGACTTGAAAGAATTTAAGCAACTGCAAAAAACATTGGCTGATTCTGACAATTCTTGGACAGTTGATGTTTCAAGCATCAATACCAGCAATTACGATTTGAGTGTAAAAAATCCGAATGGAAAAGTAGAGCAAACATTCCGTTCTATGGATGAGATATTGGCAGAGATGGAAGCATTGGACGAAGAAACAAGTGAAATTTTGAACGGAATAAAAGAGATGTTTTCATGAGCCAAGTTGAACTAACCACTTTAGGAAAATCGTGTGAGTTTTTCAATGGGAAAGCCCATGAAAAGAGCATTGACGAAAATGGAAAATACATTGTAGTCAATTCTAAATTCATTTCATCTGAAGGCAAATCGTTTAAACGCACCAACGAGCAAATGTTTCCTTTATACAAAGGCGACATTGTAATGGTAATGAGTGATGTGCCCAATGGAAAAGCATTAGCCAAGTGCTTTATCATTGACAAAGACGATACCTATTCATTGAACCAGCGTATTTGTTGTATACGAAGCGAAGAATTTGATACCAAATATTTGTATTATCAACTCAACCGACACGAACACTTTTTGGCTTTCAACAATGGTGAAAACCAAACCAACTTACGGAAAGATGATATTCTTGCTTGTCCCTTGCTTAAACCTTCTATGGAAGAGCAGAAAAGAATGGTTGCTGAGTTATCTAATTGTGCTGCTTTACTTAATAAAGCAAAAGATAACTTAGAGAAAAACATTACTAATGCAGAAGAGCTATTTGAAGGTTTCTTACATGAAGTTTATACAAAGTCTGGTGAAAACTGGGTTAAGGATACATTAGAAAACCTTATTAATAAAGGCTGGATATTAAGTCATCTAGATGGGAATCATGGTGGTGATTATCCTAGAAAAGAAGAATTTGTTAAAAAAGGGGTTCCTTATATTTCCGCTAATTGTATTGAAGGAACAAATGTTGATTTTTCAAAAGCAAAGTATTTAACTGAACAAAAAGCAGCAACATTCAGAAAAGGAGTAGCAATAAATAATGATGTTCTTTTCGCACATAACGCAACAGTGGGCCCCGTTGCCATTTTAAGAACAAATTTAGACAAGATAATACTTGGAACTTCTCTAACATATTATCGCTGCAATACCGATTTTATTCTTCCAGAATATTTGGCAAATTACATGCGTTCATTCGAATTTAAAATTCAGTATCAATCAGTAATGAGACAATCTACTCGTAATCAAGTTCCCATTACTAAACAAAGAGAATTTTATCATATTATACCACCAATCGAATATCAAAAAAGTATTGTTGCAAAACTTGAGATGATTCTTGAAAAATCACAAATACTATCTGCTAAGTATCAAGATAAACTTACTTACCTAGAAGAACTCAAACAATCAATTTTTAAACGTGCCTTTGAAAACGAACTAATAGAAGCGGAATAAT
>JAKQEZ010000724.1 GCA_029558435.1 Bacteroidota bacterium | reverse complement strand
GAGAGGCGGAAGCTCTTTTGCAAGCCTTTGGTTTGAGCGTTGGCTCGTGTGGGCTTGCAAATGTGCTTACGACTGTGCGTTGGCTATATTGCCAAATCATTAATCAATATTTTAAACATTTGTCCCGCTAAAAATGCTTTGAATTCTGGATTATCATTGTATTCCTTAAACACTTCAAAGTTGCTGTCAATATGATTTATCATTTTTTCTTTCAAAATATCGGCAAAAGTTATCTGTGCATTTTGAAGGTCATTTCTACTCAATGATGCACTAATATTGTCCATTGCAGATTTGTCGTCCTTTACATCTTGCATTAAATCCTGAGTCATTTTCCGAACTTTATCTTCATTTGTAAAAGTGGTTCCGAACTTATCATTAAATGCTTTCACAATGTTTGAAAGATATTCCATTTCGGGCTCTGCTGCACTGCCTCTCATATCAGTTGGAATTGGTTTCAATTCATCTCCTTGCTGTAATTGAATATTAAATTCACCTTCTTTTTGAAGTCGGTAACTTTCCATGTCGATATTATCCAAAATCCCTTGTGCCAAATCTTCATCTCGTTGCTTGCCGAGTTTATTTTGCAAGTGGTTTAAAAACAAGTACAGTCGTTCTAAATACGGATTCACAAAAGGTACTATTTGAGCAAGGAATACATATAATCGAACATAAGTCTTACATTTTGCTCTAAAATCGTCTTGTTGTTCTTCGTTTAAAGTTGCTCTAAAAACTTCTGCTGCTGCATCTAAAATTGTGTGTAATTGGTCAACTGGAACATTAGAAATAATCTTTTGCGAAAACTCATGTACTTGTTCAGGTGTGTAAACTTGAAACGCATCTAAAGCAGCTTGTAAGTCAAATAATTTATTTGGGTCGGTTGCTTCACCAAGAATTGTTGTTTCAAAAAACGGGTCGAATGACTTTTTAATTTCTTCTGCATCGTTGGCAAAATCCAAAACAAATGTGTCTTTTTTGCCTGATGTTGTTCTATTCAAACGTGAAAGTGTTTGAACTGCATTTACACCGCCTAATTTCTTATCAACATACATTGTGTGCAAAAGCGGTTGGTCAAAGCCTGTTTGGTATTTATTTGCAACTATCAGAAAACGATATTCAGATTTTTTAAACTCATCAGGAATTGCCGAACTTGAAAAATGATTTAAAGAAGATTCTGTTTCTCCGTCTATTTCGCCTGAAAATGCTACTATTGCCTTGAAAGGATTATTGGTTTTGGTCAAATATTTATCGAATGCCGTTTTGTATTTTACTGCATTCTTACGACTACTTGTAACAACCATAGCCTTTGCCAGTCCATTGATTTTTTTCTGACGAATAACACTATCCATAAAATGGTCAATGATTAATGCAGTTTTCTTTGCTATGGCGTGTTCGTGGCTCTCAACAAATATTTTCAGTTTCTTTTGTGCTTTGTTTTTGTCATAAGCTGGGTCGTCTTCAATTTTCTTTAATAGTGCGTAATAACTTTGATATGTCGTGTAATTCTGCAATACATCAAGAATAAAATTTTCCTCAATGGCTTGTTTCATTGAGTAAAGATGAAATGC
>JAKQEZ010000417.1 GCA_029558435.1 Bacteroidota bacterium | reverse complement strand
GTAGGTACGAGGTTTTGGTAGCATCAATATCGGCGCAAAAATGTCGAAGAACTTTTTTAATCTTGTAATCGCTCAGTTTACTATATTTTACAAGGCTCATAGGACAAAGATATGAATTTTTCCTAGTCTTAAGCCTTGATATTTGTTGATTCCGATAATCATCAACTGTTTTGTATATGCCACATTGTGGTGTTTGGGCATAACTTGCTATGCTGCTAAAAAGTAATAGCAGGCACAACTGAAAATATTTTGTTTTCATTTTTTTGTCCCTTGTAAAAATTACACATTAATTTCATTCAGTTTCAAACAGATTGAAACATAAACCATTGTAAAACTTTATCTGGTAAAGTTTTATCAATAAGAAAAGTTTTGTTTTATTAGAAATTAATGAATTGGGGGAGCTCGTAAGCCATTTGAACATATAAAAATATAGCGGTAAACATCCTTTTCTCTTTTGGTTAAAAAGATTACGGAGAGTATTTTTACTAAAATGCTATATAAAACTATAGATAAAGCTGTAGTTAAGAAATGAGAGAGCTGAGAAATAAGGACAAATTCAGCCTTTGAGTGATGGTGGCCTGAGGGATTTTCCTTTGAAAATGGATTATATGGGTGAGAATGGACAATAGTAACTCCATCTAAAATGTGTGCGTGAGGAAATAATGTAATACTTCCCCAATACCCTAAAAAGAGTATCAGCAGAAGGCATTTCATTATGTTTTTACGCCAGAATTTCATTTTAATTATTTGAATTTGCAAATATACAAATATAATCTAAATTCACCTATCCCTAAAAATGGGGATATTTTTCTTCCATGTCATTAATTAGATGATTTCTTCCTTTGTTTATATGTAGTTCTATCAAATATTGCAGTGGTGGGTTTGCAAAATTGCAGCTCTTTTGCAAACCTTGGTTTGTACGTCGGCTTGTGCGGGTTTGCAAATGTGCTGCAATGTGCGTGGGCTGTTGAAGTTACGAATCCTAATGCGCCCTCAAAGGCGCAAAGCGAGTGGCAAAAAAAATTAAAACCTTTTGGGTCGGGTTTCAAGGTGCCGAAATCTTATTTGTTTTTTTTAATAATCACTTTTCCAGTTAGTCTTAAATGTCGGTCGAGTGGTTTTTTAGGCTTGTTGCTAACGTTTGATGGTATGGTGTCGTGCGGGATTACGAGGCACTTTCCTATCAGTTTACACCGACTTTTTTTACGAGCTGCAAACCTTCGAAAACCTCTGAAACCCGCATGCACTATACCATGTGTTGTGCCTATGTTGCTTTATTTCTTATTTTTCTATATAAATAATTCCATCCATCTCCCCACACCATTTTTCATTTGACCCCATACCCTTTGTCATAACAATTGCTCTTTGAACCTTAGAATCTTCTATAGGAGGAAGCCAAAAGTAATCAAATACACCAATCTGTTCAACTAAATCATCTCCTTTTACTTTGTAAATTTTTCCATATGAACTACCAACAAAAAATTCGTTTGTGCCTACCCCTTTTGTCATTAGAATTTTGTTTCCATCTGGTGTGTTTCGATATTTTTTCTCCTGATAACCTATAACTTTTAATATGGTATCATTTATCAATGTATAATATTTTCCATTATATTCTTCCAAACCCAACCAATATGCGTTAACTCCTATTCCTTTGAACATTAAAAAACGAAATCCACCATCTGGAGCCGAGAAATATTTATCACTGGCCTTGGAAACTAAAATCATACTATCAGATTTTGTCGCTTCGTAAATGTTCTTGTATAAATCTTGTCCAGTTTTGGGAGAATTTGTTGTCTTTAGGATTGAAACATATTTTACCCGATTATTACATATTTTCTTTGCAGATTCAAAGGATAAAATTAATTGTGCTCCTCTGGGGCCAACTACAATAGGGCATCTATTTACTTGTCCAAAAATATTTGTATTATAAAACACAACAAAAAGGAAAAGTGAAATAAAAGAAATTGTTCTCATAGCTTATAATTTTTTTGGTTTATATATAATCTCCATGTAAAAGTTATTTTTAGGTTACGGTATTCTTTAGCAATTAGGCACAACGGTTCAGCGGTAGGTTATCGGCTGGATGGCGGCGCGTGCGTCGTCATCCGCCGACAAAGACCACCCTAAAGGTATAAAAACAAACGGTAAGCCACAACACCCAGCTGCAACCTACCGCTTGTTATGGGCTGATTGCTTCTTTTACTCTTCAACAATGAATAATTCGACAACATTTAAATTCGTGTCAATGTTTATTCTTGTTGGGTTTATCATGGATGTACTTTTGTTGTCTAAAGTTATGTCGTAAGTTTTCTTATCATACTTCATTACAGCACCCGATAAGGCGTCAATAGCCCAGCCAAATAAATTTCCTAAATTCAGTACGCTTATAACATTAAAATCTTTACTTAGGGTTATAAGTCTTGTTTCATAGCCATCAAGTTTAAACTCAACGTCTTTATCGCTTAAACTACGCTTCACTTTTAAAGTGCAAGGTGTTTTGCATTGTTCAATTCCATCAATATAGATGGTTGCACCCGAAGGGGTACTGTTAAAGGAAATTCGGTCTTTAGTACCGGTAAAAAGTGTTGCACAGCTGGTAAGCATTATCATTGTGCTTACAAACACAATGCTAACATTTTTTTTCATGTCAATTAGTTTTTTATTACGCCCTACTTGGTTTTCGGGTGCGTTCAGGTCAACTTTTTCACCCGCTATGAGAATTTGACCTGTATGACATGTTGGTTTTCTGTGCTTTTCACTCGCCAAAAGGTGGCTTCGCCTTACCAAACGTCATGTGCAAATAGCCCATAACGTTTTCGGTATATGAAAAGTTGGGCACTTCGGAGCACGTCACTGTCAAACCGATACAAAGTTTGATGCGAGCCACAATCCTTATAATTACCCCCAAAATTTAGACAACAAGTATCGTTTGAAAAATCACTAAACTTGTTGTTATGAAAAAGCGAAAACATCACACATCGGGTTTTAAGACAAAAGTTGTATTAGAAGCCCTTCAGGAACGAGAAACGATTC
>JAKQEZ010000415.1 GCA_029558435.1 Bacteroidota bacterium | reverse complement strand
CCATTTTCTTTAAAATCGTTGTTTCTTTTAATTACATCATTGTCGTCTAAAACTTGCAATAGGTCTTCTTCAGTTGTTTCGTAGAGTTCGCAAATCTTTTTAATCATTTCAGCAGAAAGGTTATCAGGCGTTTGTTCCATTGAAATTGCACCTGATTTCGTGTTGATTTCATTTACTAGAGAATCAACAAAATCACTTTCGGTAAAGTCAACAAAATAGTTGAGATAAAACTGTTCATCTTTTACACGATTGCCGTATTCATTTACTGGTAAACGTAAGCCACGCCCAACTTCCTGTAATTTTGAAATTTCACTGCCGCTGCTCCGGAGTTTGCATATTTGGAAAACATTTGGATTATCCCAACCTTCACGCAATGTCCATTTAGAAAAAATAAAACGTCTTGGATTTTCCAAACTCAACATTTCTTGTTTATCGTGTAAAATCTCGTTTATTTCCTTTTCAATTACTTCGTCTTTTTCGCTGTTGTCTTTTGAGAAATAACCACCGTGTATGGCTGAAATATCAGTCAAAGATTTTTCAAGAAATGCTTTATAATAAACGTCTTGCTCTACTTTCAGCAAATTTTCAATTTCAGCTTTTGCTAATTGCTCTACTGTTTTTTTGATGTAGCCGTCTTTATTTCGGTATTCATCAATATTATCAATAAAAAAAAGTGTTAGCGGTTTTATTTTTACATCTCTCGTCAATAACTCTTTTTCGAGTTCAAAATGCTTTTGAATGGCTTTTTGAATCATTGTTTCCTGCAATTTTTCGGCATACGAATAAGGATTTATTTTATCGCCCTTTTTCATTTCCAACCCGTTTGATAAAACAACCGTGCTTTTGTTCAAATTTTCAATTGACAAATCACTCATTTCAGAATGAATCGTTTGTAAACTATCTTTCTTTTTAAGTTTTACTGTTTTGCGTTTATCATTTTCATTTAATTCAAAACTTGCTTCTGTTCCGTCTGAATCAATAAACTTAACAATTGCATTTTTTCCGCTTTCAAATTCTGTAATGTGTCCGATTACGCCTTTTACTAAATTTCGATTGAATGAATCAACAGCTGTTAAGGTGTAAATCAGATTTTCATAACCTTGAAACGTAGCACCATAACGCAAAATAAATTGTGGTTTCATTTTTTGAATGTTTTCCCACGTTTTATTTCCAGTTCCAAATTTGTGTGGTTCGTCAATAATCATAAACGGTTTGGTCGCACCAATGGCATCAAACGGCACAGTGTATTTGTCAAACAAACCTTTGTCAAAACTTTTTTGCATAGTATCAGAGTTTATCATACCTGCGTTGATAATCAAAACCTGAATGCTGTTTTTTTCAAAATTTCCCGAATTGACAAAACTTGTAACGGCAGGAGGAATGTATGATTTCTTGCTTTTGATATTTTTTAAGCTTTCTACAACGTGCAAGTGCAAGGTTCTTCCGTATTGCTCTTTAAAATGTTCACGACTGCTGTCTGATTTCAAAAAATCTATTGTTCCCGCTTTGATAGAAAGCGTTGGCACAACAACAATAAATTTGAAAATGCCGTATTGTTTGTTGAGTTCAAAAATAGTTTTGGTGTAAGTATAAGTTTTTCCAGTGCCAGTTTCCATCATAATGTCTATGATGTTGCTGTCTCGTTTTATTTTTTCGCTTATGCCACCGTTATTTTCCCTAATTGTTCTAATGTTGTTTGGATAAGTGTTTCCTGTTTGAAAATCAAATGCAGGATTGATG
>JAKQEZ010000403.1 GCA_029558435.1 Bacteroidota bacterium | reverse complement strand
AACGTTACCCTGCTAAACGAGGTTCGGGACAAAAAAGCCTGAACCTCTAATTTAAAAACCATAAAACCAAGTACAAAAATGACTTTAAATACAACACAAATACCCGAATCTTGTTTAGCAAGTGTTAGTGGCAGTACTTTTCGTGGTTGGGAAGTTTACGAGGTGTTGCCACTTGGTTGGAAAATAGATAATAGTTGTGGTTCTCCATTACACGGATTTGATTTTTGTACAGATGGCAAAAGTGTTTTAAATGGTGGTAAAAGAGCATTGGTAAGGTCAATTAGGAAAGGAACACCACGCATTGAATTTGTTGCACCAATTAAAGAAAACAAAGTAGTTGAACAGGTTAAAGAAATAGAAGATTTTATTTTTCCTGCAAAAACTGTGAACATACTTGCAAGAAAGAAGTTTCAAGAACATTTATTGAAAGAAATAACTTGTGATTTAATGGTTTGCGAAATTGAGGGGTGGGATAAAAAAGAGTACATAAACGAATTAAAAAAATTAATCAATAGCATTGATACGTCAAACAAAAAGAATGTCAAAAGTCTGCCTAACTTATTTAGCGATGTCGGTCTTTAGTATTGGTGCTAACGTTCCGATTATTGCCGCAGTGGCGTATTAAAAGAACGAAAAGATGAATATAGCACAAAAGATAATAGAAGCACATAAGTTGAAGTTTGGCAGTCTGCCGCCATTTTGCCAAACCCGTGTTAGTGGCAGTACATTTGTGAACGCTGATTGCTTTGATGTTTTTCCTTTTATTGAGGATAAATCAATTGATGCTATTATTTGCGATTTGCCCTACGGAACAACAGCGAATAAATGGGATAGTGTTTTACCTTTGGATAAACTTTGGAAACAATATGAAAGAATAATTGCTGATAATGGTAGTATTTTATTGTTTGGTGGGCAACCTTTTACAAGTGCGTTGATTATGTCAAACTTGAAAATGTACAAATGTGTTTGGTATTGGAAAAAAGAAAAAGGTGTAGGTTTTACATTTGCTAAATTTATGCCTATGCGACAAATAGAGGTCAATCGCCAATTGATTTCTTCTTGCTCTGTCATGCCCTGCAAAATGTCCGTCACCATTTGGACTTAATAATTCATGTGAATGCAATTCAAAATTATCAGGAACAGCATTGTTAAAATATCTGTTGATGATGGTTTCAAAATCTCCATGTGTTTTGTTCCATCCTTTGTCTTTCACTATAATTCCACCCAATACGAATATCGGAGCTTCATCATTTTGAAGGTCTCGTAAGTTGCAACCTGCTTCGTCTAGGTAGAAAAAATGCATATTATTCCGCTTCTATTAGTTCGTTTTCAAAGGCACGTTTAAAAATTGATTGTTTGAGTTCTTCTAGGTAAGTAAGTTTATCTTGATACTTAGCAGATAGTATTTGTGATTTTTCAAGAATCATCTCAAGTTTTGCAACAA
>JAKQEZ010000395.1 GCA_029558435.1 Bacteroidota bacterium | reverse complement strand
CAAAACTTATTACACCATTGTTCCTATTAGTTGCACCTACATAAGGAATATTACCTAGTTTGAGTTCTGAAACTTTTGAACATTTGCAATTCTCAATTTCAAATAAATTACCAATTTCAAAAGAATTCCATTCAACCTCTTTATTCGTTTTTAATTGCAGCTGTTTTATATTAATTGAAACATAATTTTCGTACTTGTCCAAAAGTTCTGCTTCTTTATTCTTCATATAGCTTTCCATAAAAGCATAATCGGGTTTTCCGTTAGTAGTTACTGGAAGTAATATTTTTTGCCTTTTTAGTCGTGTTGAATTAATTGTAAACGAATATGAATATTTGCTTTTATGTGCTTTTAAACTTGTTGAAATAAAAAATAAAACTTTTGAACTTAAAGATGCTTTCGGAATGAGAATATTCACTTTTGTTCCTGTGAAAAAAGGAAACTCTTGAACAAATGGTTCTGCTGTTTCGTTACCAATAGTAATTACAGGAAAATCTTTGTTTAGTAAATCGTCTGAAAAATCAATAAATCCGTCTAAACCATTGTTGCTTTCTTTCCGTGTGATATATGGAGAAACTCCTGCAAACTTATTAATTTTATTGCCGTCAATGTTTTTACCAATTTTAACACGAAACAAATCATCTATTAAAAACTCTTTCCATTCTCTGTTTGTCAATTCCATAGTTTAATTATTTTCGTTGTCAAACAGATACTCACGTCCTTGCATAATCATAGAAAACTCGAATGTCAAATAATCGCCAATCGTTTTTGCAAAATCTTCCTCCGTTGGAATTTCGTCATTGAAGTAGTAAAATGAGTGAAGCCATTCATCTTCTGGTTCAATCGTTGTTTTTACGCAAAATTTGGTTTCGGCTTCAATGCGGTCAAACCAAACATCCAATAAATGCTGTTTTTTGTCTTTTGCATGAACGGTTTCCACAAGTCCACGATGTTTTTGTACTTCGAAACCGTCTTTTTCAAAGTTGATAAATTTCACTTCTTTGTCTTTGTAATGCGGAACTCCTGCGGTAAAAACGGCAATACACGGATTTGTACCAACTCCGTAAAATGTATTTTTGTTCAGCGTTATCACGCCTTCCAAAGTATGATATTTTAAGATGTTTTCTTTTATGGCTTGTTCTTCTTTGGATTTCCCTGTCATTGAAGATTGCGGAACAATTACGATTACTTTTCCGTCTTGTGTTATAGAATTGAGCAAATGCTCGGTAAAATTGATTTCTTATAAACTCGGATTACTTTTACTACCCATTGAGTAGGGAGGATTCATCATTCCGACCGTACAACCTTTTAGCTGTAACTGTGCGGGATTTTGCTTTAAAAAATCTTCTTGTTCCAAATTGCTTTTTCCGTCTCCGCGCAAAATCATATTTGTTGTTGCAATCGTGAACATATACGGCTGTAATTCCAATCCGTGAAGCTGGTTTTTTCTGATGTCGGCTTGTTGTCTTTGGTCGTCTGTTTTTTGCAACATATCGTGCATTGAGGCAATCAGAAAACCTGCCGTTCCGCAACAAGGGTCAAAAACGCTGTCGGTTGGTTTTAATTCTGCCAAGTCGCAAAATAATTCCGTGATATGTTTGGGTGTCAAGACAATTCCTAAATTCTG
>JAKQEZ010000390.1 GCA_029558435.1 Bacteroidota bacterium | reverse complement strand
TGGCGCAATACTGTACATGTGCGTCAACGGAATATCACCAAATGCCCAACCCGCTTGCAACAAAACCGAACTTTTATGTCCCGACAAATACGAAATTTCATAGAACGTTTTAAAATCTACTTTGGTAAAAGTAAAATCATTTTCTACTACATCAGGCAAAGTTTGCATCACTTGAAACGAAAATTTCGGATGGCGTTTTTCGTTTTAAATCATACCCATTGGTGTTCGCATATAATTGCTAAACGGATTCCATTGGATAGCAAATTGAACCGACGTAATGTTGTAATCCGTGTAAATTTTATCGTTGTTTATATAAGTGTATTCAAACAAA
This sequence comes from Bacteroidota bacterium, assembly GCA_029558435.1. The sequence continues at coordinate 781 of JAKQEZ010000390.1, read as the reverse complement.
GGTTGGATATAATTTTGTGAAACCGAAAAATACGAATTGGTTTTTGGCAAAATTTTACTTTCCAAACTCAACGCACTCGTTCTAATATTATAAAACGTAGAAATGTTAATGGGTCGCGGATCATAAATTCGAAAGCGGCGTGAATCCGTTGCGAAACTCGTTTGTGCAATTTCTTCCAAATCATCCGAATAACTTGCCGTTGCCCAAGTTTCCGATTTTTTATCTACCAAATACGATGGTGAAATGCCGTATTTGAATTCACGGTCTTTTAATCCGTAAGCGCCATAAAATCCGATTTTGTAATTTTCTGCTAGTTTGTTATTGGTAACACCGCCAATTCCCAAGCGAAACCCTTCAAAATTATTGAATTTCACAATGCTTCTCAAATCCACATCAATCAATGAAATAGGGAAATAACCGTTAATTATTTTTCTTCCCAAAAACAATTTGTGTTCAATTTTACTCGCCATCGACAAACTATCTAGCGAAATATACGTATTCGATTTGCGTTTGTCGTTGATGTCTTTGGTAAATGGCGCCCAATATTTTTCAGGTTGTGAAAGACTACTTTCAGGAACTTCAATTTTAATTTTGGGTTCCGAAATCACGAAATTTGTATTAAAAGCGACATCAAATGGAGTCGATTCGATAGTCAAATAGGCTTGGTCGCTAGCATTTTTACTGATGCCTTCTTCAATACTGTTGTTGAATTGAATGGTGCTGCCCAAAATCTTCAAATCATCAGTATTGGTTCCTTTTTGCACGTTAAAAACTCTTTTTT
>JAKQEZ010000382.1 GCA_029558435.1 Bacteroidota bacterium | reverse complement strand
CCTTGTACTTCTGAATCTTTTGGTTCAGCAATTGATTATACATTGTTAGCAATATCTTTACCCGTGTCGCCATCTATAACACAAGAAGCTACTGCTCCAACATGTGCAGATGGTTCAGATTTATCTACTACTGGTACACCAGGAACAAACGAAGCTTGGTACTGGCAAACAACTGCAACTGGTACAGATATGACGAATAATGCAACGACACCTTGGACAGTTTTCGAAAATGGTACTTACTATGCAAGAGCATACAATACTTTGTATAGTGTTTGGGGTGATGCTACTTCATACACAGTAACAAACATGCCTACAGCACCAGTGCCTGCAACTCCTGTTGCTGCAGCTAACCCAGCATGTATGAGTACTACTATTTCAGTTGCTACTGCTCCAACAGGTGTAGTTTATTACTGGCAAGGTACGGATAACACGTCTTCTTCAACTACTGAAGATGCAGTGAATCCTTATACTGTTTCTACTACAGGAACATATTATGTAAAAGCATACGAAACTGCAACACAATGTTGGTCTGATCCAGTGGGTGTTACTGTAACAATTGGTCAAGTTATTCCTGATGCTCCTGAGGCAATTCCAGCTTCTTACCAATATTGTAATTCAGATGCTACTATGAACATTTCTGTTCAAGGTCCTTATGAGTCTGCTACATGTGCAACTACTGGTAGTGTAACAGGTCAAGATGCTGCTGCATCAACGTATGTTGATTTTACAAGTTTCCCTTGTGCAACAGGTACAATAACTGGAGCTAGCTTATCAGCTGCTTTTACTGGTTCATTTTGTGGTTCTTGGTATTCAATGGATATCATTGTAAATGGAACAACTGTTGCTTCTAATATTTGTAATCCTTCAGGTTTTGACTTGACACCATACTTGCCTTTAACTTCTGTTAGAGTGAAAGCAAATGATTTGGATGGATATGGTGATAATGTGACAATTAATGCAAGTGTTACAACTATCTATAATGTTCAAGATCCTGCAATTACTATTAATTGGTATGATGCTGCAACAAATGGTACAGCTCAAGGAACTGGTCATACAATTAATGGATTAGGTACATCTGTATTACCTACAGCAGTTGATGGTACCTACCAATTCTATGCAGAGTCTTACCTTGATGGATGTGTTAGTACAACAAGAACAAATGTTACTTTAAATGTTTCTAGTACACACGTTGAATTATTACCAGTTGATGCGTCTTGTAACAATGGAGCAGATGGTTCATTTGTATTAAGCAATGTTTATTGTGGTACTGCTCCGTTTACTTATGCTGTTGATGGTGCGTCTACATTTGGTGCTATCCCTACAGATTTATCTACAGGTCAACACACAGTTGTAGTTAAAGATAATGCAGGAAATACTAGTGCAACATACACGATTACAATTGGAGGTGCGGCAGGTCCAAGTGGAGTGGTAGTTTCTTCATACAACAACGATCAAGCAACTGTAAATTGGGTAGCTAATGGTGCAGAAACATCATGGACAATAGAGTGGGGTGTGCCTGGATTTACTCCTGGTACTGGAACACAAATTGGAACTGCAAATGCTGCTGATACTTTCTACACTATTACAGGTTTAGAAGGAGATTCTACGTATGATATTTACGTTACAACTAACTGTGGTAGCCCTTATGTAGATTGGGGTTCAACTTCTGTGCATACAGATTGTGATCCAATGGCTGCATTAGGTTACTGTGAAAGTTTTGAAGACATCAATGCTTTAGGATGTTGGAAAGTGATTAACGCAAACGGTGATGCGGATACTTGGGCAATTAACACGACTCCATCTTATGCAAACACAGGTGTTCAATCATTGAATATTTATACAGATGGTAATTCAGGGAACAATGATGATTATGTTTTAATGCCAATGATGACATTGACAGGAAACGAAGTATTGTCATTTCATTATAGAGTTTTAAGCGATTCAGAACCTAATGATTTTGAAATCTTATTGTCAACTACAGGATCTAATCCAGCTGATTTTGTTAATACTATTTATACTGATACAGTTTCAAATGAGGTATACCAAGATACAAGTATTAACTTAAGTTCATTTACTGGAGATGTGTACATTGCATTCCATGTTCCTAATGGAGGATTAGATGGATGGAGATTATTAATTGATGATGTATGTATCAATATTTGTACACCAGTTCCAGGAAATGACGGAATGGAAACTGTTTGTCGTTCTCAAAATACAATTGATTTGAGTACAGTTATCACGTCTCCATATTCAAATGGTACATGGGAATTCCCAGCTAACCAAAGTTTGATCAATGGTTCTATTATGAATATTTCTACATTGGCTGCAGGAACATACCACATCAATTATATTGTGGATGGTGCTTGTACGGATGATACAACAATTGCGGTAATCAATGTTCAAAATCCTTCTTCTGCTGGTACAAACGGTTTAATTACAGCTTGTAAAAACCAACCAATTGACTTGTACGGAGGTTTATCTGGAAACGTTGACTTTGGTGGTACTTGGTACAGACCAAACGGAACAGCTATGACTGGTTCTTACTTTACAACTGGTACTTTAGTTGGTCAACAAGTTTACAAATACATTGTTTCAAATGGTGTTTGTGGACCAGATACTGCTGAGGTAACTGTAAATATTCAAAACTGTGATTATTTAGGTTTAGAAGACTTGTCAGTACTTGATAACGTAACTATCGCACCAAACCCTAATACTGGAAACTTCCAAATCTTAGGTATCCCTGGAGCTGACTTTACGTATGAAGTGTTAGACTTGAACGGTCGCTTGGTAGTAAATACAACTAAGATTACTTCTACAATTACAGATGTTAAATTAACAGATGTACAAGACGGAGTTTACTTAGTACGTATTAAAGGAAATAACTCTGAAAGAATGATTCGTGTGATTAAACAGAATTAATCTAATCAGATAAAATAATCCAAAAGGAGGTTGTCAGAAATGGCAACCTCTTTTTTTGTTTAATACATGACTAGTCCTAAATAACCGATACAGATTATTTAGGACTAGCCACAATTAAAACTTAAACGGCCTTAATAATTGATACACCAAATGTGTTGGCAATCCCACTACGTTGTTATACGAACCTTCAATTTTTTCAACGCTTGTTGCGCCAAACCATTCTTGAATACCGTAACTACCTGCTTTATCAAACGGTTGGTAGTTGTTGATGTAATAATTGATTTCTTCTTCTGAAAGGGTTTTTACAGTAACTTGAGTAGTGCAAAATTCGGTTTTTAAAGATGTATTTGTAGCCACACAAACAGCTGTAATAACTTGATGCGCTCTTCCGGATAACAATTGCAACATGCGTTGAGCATCGGCAACATCTTTGGGTTTACCTAAAATTTGTTGGTCAACACACACAATCGTATCGGCGGTTAACAACACTTCATCATTTGTTAATGTTGTTTGTAGCACTTTTGCTTTTTGCTCGGCTATGTGGCAAACCGCTTGTGATGGTGAATAGGAGTCGGGGAATGTTTCATCGGTTTCTTTTATTCTTATTTCAAAAGAATAGCCCATTTCTTCCAACAACTGTTTTCTTCGGGGCGATTTTGAGCCAACAACTAATTTCATCGAGGTAAAAACAAATAAAGTAAACCAATTATCATGGCATATTTAGTAAAATTTTTCATCCAGCGTTTTGCTTTTAACGATTTATCGAAAAATGCCAAATAACCCACAAAAATATTGATGAATGCACTGATAATGAGTGGAATTAAATACACGGAAATGTGCAGTGAATGTGCGAAGAAATAATAACACAGCAAAAGCGGATAAACCAAGGTAACGATGCCAAAAAATTCTATGGCAAATTTTTCACCATAAACGATAGGAAATGTAGTTGCATTGATTTTTTTATCACCAGCCATATCTTCCACATCTTTGATGATTTCGCGTGCTAAATTTTGCAAAAATGCCAACAGAGCAAATCCCCAAACCACGTTCCAATTAAATGTTTGAAAAACTGGATCTAGTGTGTCGTGTGGATAACTATAATGAATTTTGTCTGCATCCATAAACAATGGAACAACAATAACCGCTGAGGTAACAATGCAAGAAACAAAAAAGTTGCCCATCAACAGTGTTTTCTTAAAATAATAGCTATACAAATACAGCAACAACACCAATAGCGGATGAAAAACTGCAAAAACCCATGTTTCCAAATGCCAACATAAAAATAAAGCAATCAAAACGGCAGTGCTATTGAGTGCAATGTAATACCTCATTGCTTGTTTGGAAGTGATGTATTTCCCAACAATTAATTTTTCGGGTTTGTTAATGCGGTCGGTTTCCACGTCAAAATAATCGTTGATGACGTTTCCAGCACCAGCAATCAGTACCATAGAAAGCACCAAAAGGGCAAAAGACCATTCCCAAAAATATGTTTCACCATTAGTAACCATTAAGTAGTGCCGAACTCCCACCATTGTAAAGCAAATGATGAGCAAATTCAGCGGACGAGTAAGTTTTAAGTAGTGTTTCATCGTATTATTCTATATTCTGTTCTTCTGTTTTCTTGGTGGGCAATTTCTTTTTCTTGCTCTGTAGCCATTTTTTCTATTTCAGCATCGGCAATAAGCGGTTTGCTTTCGCCATATCCTTTAGCAACCAAACGGCTGGCATTGATTCCTTTTTCAATAAGATATTGAACAACCGAATTAGCTCTATCTTGCGATAAAATTAAGTTGGCTTTAGCATCGCCGCGTGTATCGGTGTGACCAGCAATTTCAATTTTTAATGATGGATTTTTCACCATGAAATCAACCAATTTGTTTAACTCTATGTGCGATTCTGGACGCAAAGTTGCTTTTGCTAAGTCGAAGAATACATTTTTAAGCGAAACAGGAATGTCTGCTGTAATTGAAACCATCGGAACATCCATGTGGAAAGCCTCTTGGTTGTCTGGCAACGTCATGTTGAAGTTTTGCGAGAAAAATAAATAACCCGGGTAACTAACATTCAAAACGTATTCTTTATTCACTGGCAAAGAAACCATGAATTGACCATTAATTTTATCGGCCTCGGAGTTCATCACAACGGCTCCCGATTCAATATCAATTAACTCAAACTTACCAGGCAATGGCATCTTGTTGGATTGATCAAATACAATTCCGTCAAAATAAACAGTTTTGGTTGGACGTAATTCCTCCGGCAATTCAAAATAATAAATGTCCAAATCACCATAGCCACCTTCTCTGTCTGATGCAAAAAAGGCAATTTCACCTGTAGGAGATACCAACAACGAGTTTTCATCATATTGCGTATTGATGGGATATCCTAAATTTACGGCTGGCCCCCATTTTCCGTCTTTGTCCATTTTGGAAACAAACAAATCCGAACCGCCTAAGTTTTTATGACCTCGCGATGCAAAATACAACGTTTTACCATCAGGGTGAATGTACACCGATTCTTCTAAAAATTTAGTGTTGATAGTGGTTGGCAACGGTTTTCCTGCGCTCCATGTTCCGTCTTCTTGCAAGTAGCTTACAAAAATATCGCTATTTGGTGATTCGCCAGGTTTGCTCACTCTTCTAACATAATACAACGTTTTACCGTCAGCAGAAAGCGATGGTTGCGATTCCCACAAAGAAGTATTAACTTTTCCAGGAAGGTTGATTGGATCTAACCAACGGGTACCCAATTTTTTAGTGTAAAACAAATCGCAGCTTCCCCAACCTTCACGGTTTGGACCATAATTGCGTCCAGATTCATCGGAGCAAGCAACAAAAATCAATGATCTTCCATCGGCAGAAATAGTTGGAGCTCCTTCGTTATTGGTTGTGTTAATATTTTTAGGCATAGGAACTGCTGTTTGCCATTTTTTTCCATCTTCTGAGTTGGATACAAAAAAATCTTCGTGCATGCCTACTGGAGAGTTCGGGTCTTTAATGCGGCGTGTAAATAAAATTGTTTTTCCATCAACGGTAATGGTTGGGAAATATTCTGGATCGGCAGTATTGATGCCTGGACCAACGTTGATAGGGTTGTATTTTGCTGGATTTTTAATGGCATCCAAAGCAAATTCACAGTTGTCCATGATTTGATTGGCTGCTTGCAACATACGTGGATCGGCACTGCGATTTTTATTGTAAATTTCAAGGTTTTTCAACGCTCCTTGGTAATCGCCAACTGCAAATTGGCTGTTTCCTAAATAAAAATAGGTGCTTCCAGATGGTGCATGATTGGGGTTGATGGCAAGTGCTGCTTCGTAATGTTTGATTGCTGCTGCATATTCGTAATAATTTTCATACAATTCGGCTGCTAATAAATGCGCCTCCCAAAATCGAGGATCTTTTGCAATTGCTTTTTCGGCCAATTCAATTCCTGCTCTAAAATTAGGCGTTCTTCTAACAGGGTCAATGGACAAACTAGGTGCTTTCATTGCTTCTTCAAACAATTTTATGGCTTTTTTATTTGTTGAAGAATAATTTTGAGAAATGCTGCAACTAGCAACCAATACTATTGAAAAAATTAACGTTAAAAGTCTCATAATTATGGAATTTGCATGAATTTATGTGTTTGTAGTGAAATGCGCCATTTAGGATTGTTTTTCACATACTCAATAATCTGTGGCAAAAACTGTTCCTGTTTTGACCATTCGGGTTGCAAATACAGCTGACAGTTAGCATTCACCTTTGCTGCGTGCTCTTCAGCCCATTTATAATCAGATTTATTGAAAATAATAATTTTTAGTTCACTTGCTTTTTGATAGGCTTCATCCACTGGTTTTTTAAATTTCTTGGGCGAAAAGCAGTACCAATCAACATTACCAACCAATTCACTTGTACCCGATGTTTCTATGGCAATGGTAATGTTGGCTTGTTTGAGTCGGTCAATCAAACCACGCAAATCATACAAAGCAGGTTCTCCGCCAGTAATGACAACAAAGTTGGCGGCAGTTGCCTTAATTTGCTGCATTAAATCGTCTAGTTGAACAACCGGATGCTCTTCCACATCCCAACTTTCTTTCACATCGCACCAAACACAACCAACGTCGCAACCAGCAAGGCGAATAAAATAAGCAGGTCGCCCAGAATAAAACCCTTCACCCTGAACAGAATAAAAATGCTCCATGATAGGGAGTTCTACCGACGTATCTACTTGTTTAAAATGCATTGAACTTTTTATTTAATCAACAAATATAATAAACGAACCGATAAAAGTTACGATATTTGGAAGTATCAAAAAATATTTGTCAACAATGCAAAAGATTTTTACAAGCATCGTGTTCATTGGAATTATTTGCAACGGGTTGTTTGCTCAGTTGTATTTTAAGAATAATAAAAGTCAGACCTACAAAGTGGCTTATGTGTTTCACGACAAAGGTTCGCAATACAGTGGTTGGATTTCAAAAGGGTGGGTAGTTGTTCAACCTGGCGAGCAAGTAAAAGCGTTTTACACCAATCCTCGTGATAAAGATATGTATTGCATTGCCATTTCTGAAAACGATACCATTGGTGGTGATTTTTGTTTTTTAGTCCATCCAACAATGAGCGATTTTACACTAAAATATCCCGAATTAGAGGCAACACAACAGCAAAATCCGGCATTGGAATGGATGAATTTTAAAGAAATTAAACGCAATTATGTTGTTAAATTCAAACAAAAATTGGTGATAACAATTGGTGATGAGTGATTTATAAATCCTCAAAATTAAGGTCACTTCGCTCTGTTGATGGGTATTCGTCTTTTAATTCATCAATTTTTTCAAGCGCTTCAAGCAAACCGTCTTTGAATTTTTCAAAGTCTTCTTTGTACAAGAAAATTTTATGTTTTTGATACGATTCTTTCCCGTCGTATTGTATTTTTTTGCTTTCGGTAACTGTCAAATACAAATCGTTTCCTTTAGTTGTTTTCACGTCGAAGAAATAAGTGCGTTTACCTGCTCTTATAGCTTTTGAAAACACCTCGCCGCCACTCTCGTTTTCCATCATAGACTTCGTTAATTATCATAATAAGTATCGCTAATATTAGGATAATTTTTGAGAAATCAAAATAATTGGTTGATTTTCTTTGGTGGCAAGAAGTGGTGTCAACGAATTTTAGTACGGCTTCCTATTTTTTTAAATCAATGATACTATGCAATATTCAGAAAAATAAGTGTTTTAGGCAATAGTGTCTGCGCTATTGTCTGATTCCACCAATTGCTTGTTATACATATCACAATAAATACCATCAATTTTCATGAGTTCTTCGTGACTTCCTTCTTCTGCTTTTTCACCGTTTTTGAGCACAATAATTTTTTGAGCATTGCGCAAGGAGGAAATTCTATGTGAAACAATAATGGTGTTGAGCGTGTGCGTATCATTTGCCAGATGGCGCAAAATGATTTCTTCGGTTTCTGTATCAACGGCAGATAAACAATCGTCGAGCACTAAAAGTTTTGGATGACGAATAAATGCACGGGCAATACTAATGCGTTGTTTTTGACCACCACTTAAATTCATTCCGCGTTCACCCAACAATGTTTCGTAACCATTTTCAAAGGCTTCAATGTTGTGGCGAATGTGTGCCAATTCGGTTGCTTTGATAATTTCTTCGTTGCTCACCTCGTGATTGGCTCCAAAACGAATGTTGTTGGCAATGGTATCGCTGAATAGAAACACTTCTTGCGGAACAATTCCAACTTGCTCACGAAATTGCTCTAAATTGATGCTGTTCAACGGCTGATTGTCTATTAAAATCTCTCCACTTTGAGGTTCTATTTGGCGCAACAATAATTTTAAAATAGTACTTTTTCCACTAGCTGTTCTTCCTACAAACGCAACTGTTTCATGCGGATGAATGGTAAAACTTAGATTTTTAATAGCAGGTTCTGCCATGCCTTTGTAGGTGAAAGTAACATTTTTAAACTCAATTTTTCCGTTGTACAGAAACGGCTGAGTAGTTGGATTGGTTATTTCTGGTTTGGTTTTTAAAAATTCATTGATGCGTTCTTGCGATGCGGCAGCACGTTGAATAACCGATGTGAGCCAACCCAAACTTGCAAAAGGCCACGTGAGTGAACCAACAAAAAATACAAACGCCGTTATTCCACCATAGCTGATGTCGCCAGTAAAGCTAAACAAACCACCAACATAGATGGAAAGAATGGTAGAAATACCAATGAGCAATAAAATGGTTGGCTGAAACAAAGCGTTGATTAACACCAAGTTCATTTGTTTCTTTTTATAGGTTTTTGAAGCATCTACAAAACGGTCGTTGACTTCATTTTCGCGTTCATACGCTTTGATGACACCTATTCCAGTAAAGGTTTCTTGCACAATGGTGGAGAGTCCAGATTGTTCTTTTTGCACTACTAAACTCATTTGATTCATTTTTTCTGAAACCTTATAAATCAAAAACGACATGATGGGCAAGGGGATGAGCACAATAAAAGTTAGCCACACATTAATATTCAACATCTGGTACACAATCATCGTGAAAATGGCAACAAGGTTAATGTTGTACATAATTCCTGGACCCAAAAACGTGCGCACATACGAAACATCTTCCGATACACGGTTCATCAAATCGCCAGTGCTGTTTTCTTTGTAAAAATTGTATCCCAATTCTTGGTAGTGGGCATAAATTTCATTTTTTAAATCAAACTCAATGTATCTAGAAACTTTAATAATGGTTTGGCGCATGAAAAACAAAAAGATGCTTTTCAGTAAAACCAAAATCATATACACCAAGCCAATGTAAAGTGCTACTTTTGAGGCTTTTGAAGTGTCGATGGGAATATTGAAGCCTAAAACGTGAATGAAATTTTCTCCGTTGATGATAGAATCAATCACATCCTTTAAAAACAAAGGCATTTTGATGTAAAAATAGTTGGATGCAAACACGAAAAAAGTGCCAAGTAGCAACAACCATTTGTATTTTATGAAATATTTGTAAAGATATTGGAGTGATTTCATTCTTAAATTCCTAAATTTGCACTTTCAAAAGTATCCGAAGCATACAAAAGTAATGAATCGAATACAATTGTAAGTATGTTTTAATTAATAATTAACGTATGTTTGAAGTAAAAGATATCTCAGAAGTAAACCTTGCTGAAAATCCGGTTCTATCTCAAATGAGCCAGTTCAACCACGAACAATTGGTTTTTTGCAACGACAATGAAACAGGTTTAAAAGCAATTATTGGAGTTCATAATACAGTTTTAGGTCCAGCACTTGGTGGAACACGTATTTGGGCTTACAACAATGAAATGGAAGCATTAAACGATGTTTTGCGTCTTTCTAGAGGTATGACATATAAAAATTCATTAGCTGGATTGAATTTAGGAGGAGGAAAAGCAGTGATTATTGGCGATTCTAGAAAAATTAAATCAGAAGCGTTGATGCGTCGTTTTGGAAAATTCGTAAACAGTTTGAGTGGAAAATACATCACTGCAGAAGATGTTGGTATCAACCCACAAGACATGGTTTATGTGAACATGGAAACAGATCACGTGGTTGGTTTGCCAGGAAAATCTGGAGATCCATCGCCTGTAACTGCAATGGGTGTTTATGTTGGAATGAAAGCTTGTGCTAAAGAACAATTTGGTTCAGATTCATTAGAAGGTAAAAAGATTTCTGTTCAAGGTGTTGGACACGTAGGTGAATATTTGGTTGAGTTTTTAGCAAAAGAAAAAGCTGAAATTTATATTACCGATGTGTACGAACCAACGTTGAAACGCGTGGCAGAAAAATACGGTGCTAAAGTTGTTGGATTGGATGAAATTTACGACTTAGACGTTGATATCTATGCACCTTGTGCACTTGGTGCAACTGTAAACGATGAAACATTGAACCGTTTAAAATGTTCTATCATCGCTGGTTCTGCAAACAACCAGTTGAAAGATGAAGCACGTCACGGTAAAATGGTAATGGAAAAAGGAATTATTTATGCTCCAGATTATGCCATTAACTCAGGAGGTGTAATTAATGTTTATTCAGAATTTAAAGGACTTTCATCAGAGTGGGCAATGCAAAATGCAGAAAATATTTATTCAACAATTGCGCAAATCGTGAAACGTTCAAAAGACGAAAACATTCCTACGTATAAAATTGCTAACAAAATGGCAGAAGAGCGTATTGAAAGCGTTGGGAAAATTAAATTACCGAGATAATTAAAACAATAGAATGTTAAATAGAAGACATCTTCGAATTAAAATTTTACAGTCATTGTATGCGTATTTTCAGTCTGAGGATGACAAATATCCTCAGGCCGAAAAGGCGTTGTATGGTGCAATTGATAAAATCTATCACCTTTACATCTATTTAATGTTGTCAATTCCAGAGGTTAAATACTTTGCCGAAAGAAGAATTGACGAGAATAAAAAGAAAATTCGCCCAACCAAAGAGGAGTTGAATCCCAATCTGAAATTTGTAAACAATTCAATTATCCAAAAAATTGAAACGGATAAAAAGTTGATTCAAGTTTCTGAGTTGAACAAAATCAATTGGATCGGTGATGAAAAACAGGAATTGTTTCGCAAGATGTTTTTAGCTATCCGCGAAAGTGAAACCTATTTTGAGCACATGAACAATGGCAATACAGGTTTTGAAGCGGATAAACAATTTATTTTGGATTTGTTTAAAGTGGAAATCGCTAATTCACCGTTGTTGTACAATTTCTTTGAAGAAGAAAGCATCAATTGGTTGGATGATATCGATTTTGCTTGCTCCATGGTGTTGAAAACAATTAAAAGTCTGGAATCTGAAACAAGCGAATTGCAAATTTTAGACTTGTACAAAGACGAAGAAGACGAAAAAGCGTTTACAACAGGTTTGTTTAAAAATACGATTTTGATGAACAAAGCCAATGAAGCGTTAATTGACGAATTGACACAAAACTGGGAGTTGGATAGAATTGCAAAAATGGACATCATTTTAATGAAAATGGCCATTACAGAATTCCAAATTTTTAATACCATTCCAACCAAAGTAACGTTGAACGAATACATTGAAATTTCTAAATTTTACTCCACGCCAAAAAGCAATAACTTTATCAATGGAGTTTTAGATAAAGCTATTGATAGATTGCAAGCCGAAGGAAAAATTAAGAAAGTTGGTCGCGGACTTATAAATTAATTAAAAATGAGAACATTATTTTTTGCTTTATCACTTGTTTTACTTTCTGCATGCGGAAACAACGAAGTGAAAATTGGAAACAGAACCACTGTTGAATATAAAAATGTTTACAAGGCAGGTAAAGTTTCTAAAGGTGAAATTATTAAAGCAAAAATTGAATTAAAAAATACCGGTGACTATCCGTTGGTGGTTGGTGATGTGGAAGTAGCTTGTAGTTGCACACTTGCAAGTAAGCCCGAAAAACCAATCAAACCGGGAGAAACTGGTGTAGTAGAAGCGTCTGTTGATACAGATAAAGTAGGTTTTGGTAGATTTAGTAGAGATATTCGCATCATTGCCAACACTACTCCGTCTGTGTTAGTGGTTTCTATACAAGGTGAAGTAAATTAATAAACAAACAAAAAAAAGTATGATGGGACAACAGTTAATCATGATTTTGTTGATGGTCGCAGTGTTTTATTTTTTCATGATTCGACCTCAAATGAAAAAACAAAAAGAATTAAAAAAATTCAGAGAAAGTTTAGCGCAAGGGGATAAAGTAGTTACAATTGGTGGTATCCACGGTAAAATTTTAGAAGTTACTGATACAACTGTTTTATTGAGCTGTGAAGGAGCAAAATTGCGTTTTGAAAAATCAGCTATTTCTCAAACTGTTGCTGATCAATTAACGTCAACAGAAGGGTAATTTATTTTACGTTTTCAAAAGAAATTTAAAACCGGTGAGTACATCATCGGTTTTTGTCGTTTTTATATTTTTTACACACAAATCAATCCTATATTTATGTTACGTAATTTCCTTGTTTCTTTTTTTATAGGGCTTTCTGCTCACACTTTTTCTCAGATTTGTCACAATTCTTATATTGGAATAGTTTTAGATGAACACGATTTATCTCCAGTTACAAGTGCTAAAATTGTGTTTAAGGATCTTAATAAAAGCTATTCTACCAATTCTTCTGGTAATTTTAAAATTGATAGTCTGTGTGCTGGTGAATACCAAGTTTTGTTTTACCACCACATTGGCTGTGAGCCGGTTAAAAAGAAAATAACTTTACCAATGGAGGGAGTTGATACCATTTATTTAGAATACCACTACGACAATGAAGTGACGGAGTTAAATGAATTGGAGGTGATAAAAGTGCAACAACCTGTAAAACCATTTTTACCAACAGTTCATCTTGATTCAAAAGAAGCAAAACTTACAACTGGTGATAATTTAGGGTCAATTTTAGGAAATTTACCTGGAGTTACAACCATGTCTTCTGGGGCTACCATTCAAAAACCAGTGATGAGTGGAATGTATGGCAATCGTATTGCAACCATTGTTGAAGGCACCAAATTAGAAGGTCAGCAATGGGGAAATGAACATGCCGTTGAAATTAATCCGTATTTATTTGATAAAATAACAGCCATTAAAGGTGCAACATCATTAATGTATGGTTCTGATGCAATTGGTGGCGTGTTAATTACAGATTTATCTCCTGTGGCAGCAAAACCAATGTCTGGAAAAGCCAATTTGGGTTATGCAAGTAATGGCAATCAATTGTTTGGTAACTTAAAATTGGGAGGGCGTTTTGCATCTAATAAATGGAGTTGGATAGCTCAAGGTGCTTATAAAAAAGGTGGAACATTGTCAACACCTACCTATAATTTAGCCAACACCGCTATGAATGAGTTGAATTCGGGAATTGGTTTTAGTTATACGGGTCAAAAATGGCACTCGCAAGTGGTTTATTCATACAACCAATCTACCAACGGAATTTTTCAGGGGGCACACGCGCACGATGCCGATGAGTTATACGAAGCCATGGCATTGAGTCAGCCGGCAATTAATCAAAAATTCACCTACAACATAGACGCTCCCTATTTGCAAACCAAGCACCATCTAGCTTCGTGGAATAATCACCTTGTTTTGAATGATAAAAATAGTTTGGATATTGCCTATTCTTTTCAATACAATCAACGAGCAGAGATTCACGACCACCATGATGAAGAACACGAAGAGGAGGAAGACCACGACCACGACCATGACCATGACCATGACCACGATCATGAAGAAGCAGAAGGTTTGGGTTTTAACTTGTTGACCAACCAATTTTCTGTAAAATACAACCATCAATGGCACCCACAATTAGAAGGTGTAGCAGGTATTGATTATACGTATCAAGTAAACGGTACAACGGGAGAATATTTTATTCCTAACTACCTTCGAAACTCGGGTGGTGTTTATTTGATAGAAAATTGGCAATTAAAAAAGAACAACGAGCATCATTATTTAACTGGTGGAGCACGTTTTGATTTGGCGCAATTGAATGTTTCTGGAATTCAAAACGATTCGGTGCAACGCTTTTCTAAAACGTATTCTAATTTAGTGGGGAATGTAGGATACATATACCGTCACAATCACCATTTGGATTTTGTAGCCACTGTTGGAAATACCTATCGCATTCCAACAATTAACGAATTGTTTAGCAACGGAACGCACGATGCAACCTACACGCAAGGCGATCGTAATTTACAACCCGAAAAAGCATTGTTTGCACAAATTTCTACCCGATATTCTTCATTGAAATGGAATTTATCGGTCAACATTTATTCGTATTATTTTTTCAATTACATCGCCTACCAAGCAATGAACGCTCCAGTTATTACCGACCACGGAGCTTTGCCTTCTTTTGAATACAAGCAAACAAAAGCCAATTATTCGGGCATCGATTTGTATTTTGATATCAATTTCACAAAATGGTTGAATTTTCAATTGAAAGGAGCGTTGGTTCGCGCATTTGATTTAAACACAAATGCCCATTTGGCCTACATTCCAGCTGATAGATTGCAACCAGCCTTGAAATTTACGCATGTTACAGCCAAAAAAGATCAATTTTCGGCAACAATAGGCGCTAGTTTGGTGAATCGCCAGTATAAAGCTCCTGTAGAATATGGATTTGTGAAAGCTCCCAATGGCTATGCGTTGATGGATGTTTCGTTTATCTATACGCTCAACTACAAAGGTGGAGAGGTTGATTTTATCGCTAAAATGGAGAATGTGTTCAATACCAAATACAGAGATTACATGAACCGTTACCGTTATTTTGCCAATGATTTGGGAAGAAACATAGCGTTTAAAATTCAAATCTCTTTTTAATAAATTGATTATTGCGTCAAAAAATAGGCTTGAAAAACAATGAATTAAAAAACATTTGAAAAAAAATAGCAAAAAAGTATAGGATATCAATAAAACTCATTATATTTGCACTCCAAAATTTGACATACTTACATTATTAAAATGTAAAAACGGCCCATTCGTCTAGTGGTTAGGACGTAAGATTTTCATTCTTAAAACAGGAGTTCGATTCTCCTATGGGCTGCCAAATTTTTGGCCCATTCGTCTAGTGGTTAGGACGTAAGATTTTCATTCTTAAAACAGGAGTTCGATTCTCCTATGGGCTGCAAATAGATATTAATAATTTTTATAAATTAAATTATGGCAAATCATAAATCAGCAATTAAGAGAATTAGAAGTAACAACTCTAAGAGATTGATTAATCGCTATCAGCATAAAACAACACGTAATGCTATCAAAAAATTACGTTCGTTGACTGATAAAAAAGAAGCTACTGAATTGCTTCCTTCTGTTACTTCAATGATTCAAAAATTGGCTAAGAAAAATGTTATCCATGCAAACAAAGCTGGTAACTTAATTTCTGGTCTTCAATTGAAAGTTAATTCATTATAATCACTAATTTTTTAGTAGATTTATAAAGATATAGGGGCTATAATGCCCCTTTTTTAATATTTTTGCTTTTGTATCGGAGCATGAAAAGTAGCTTAGTCCTCATATTTACACTAGTGTTTGTGCAGTTGTTTGCGCAAAACAATGCAATTATGGGAACAAAAGATACGTTAACCTACAGCTATTATTCGGGTGGTGTGTTTGATTCGGTGGATATTGCATTCACAACCCACAGTTCTACCTTGCCCGGTGGAGGTTTTTCTAAAAACGAAAACGTTTTACCCTATAATTTTTATATTCAAAACAACGGTGGTGCAATTTACAATCAATTCAACGATTGGAAAAAAATGCGCTTTTCTGCTTTGCCCCACTTGGGATTTGGATATGTGTTTGGAACGCAAGCCACACAAGTTGTAAAAGCAAGCTATGCACAAGCGTTCAACTCACAAACACTCTTGAACGTTGATTACGACATGCACAAAGGCAAGAACTTTATGCGAGCAGGTGATTTTGGAAAACACGATGTGCAACTACAATTTGAATTTCAATCACGGTTTTATTCTTTGGGTGTTAAAGGACAATTTGTAAGCAGAAACATTGCACAAAACGATGGCTTATTGGTGGATTCTCTGATAGATTACTACGGACTTTCATTTGCACCCATTAGAAAAGAAAATGCACAAAGTAAGTACCGTGGAGGACGTGTAGAATTATCCCATTATTTTGATTTTTTAGCAAAAGATTCGGCAAATGCAATGGGATTGTATGTGGATAATCAATTGCGTATATTCAACCGTAAATACAAAGAAAAAAGCGATACGTTAACAGCTATTTACCCGCTGATATACTACAATGCAGATTCTACAGGCGACCAATACCAACTGTCAGAAATTGTGAATGCCGCAGGTTTGTTTTACAGTCGCGAAAAATTGTTTTTCAAAGTTGGGGTGCTCAACAATTGGTGGAATTATTTCAATTTGGGCAATAAAATTGCGCAATCAGAAGTGAATTTGGATGGAACAATAGGGTTGAATTTCAAGTCAGTTGCTTTTAGAAATCATACCAATTTTAATCTTATTGGCGCCAATCGAGAATGGTACACCTATTCCAATTTAGATTTTAAGTGGAAAGGATTGTCGTTGAACGCAAAAGCGAATATTTCGCACCTACTTCCAGAACAATTTCAACGCTTTTATTCGGCAAACAACGTGTACTACAATTTGCTAAATGGCAATTTAGATAAACAATTTAAACTAGATGTTGGTGGACATTTGAAATACACCCACCAGCAACACCAAGTTGGCGTTTTTGTAAACAATGCTACCGTTTCTAGCAATTATTGGTTTTATAACAACACATGGCGCAACGATACTTTAAAAACAGTCAACGCATTTTCGGTTGGGCTAACAGGAAGAACAGGTTACAAAGTAATTTTCTTCGATTTTAAAGGAAGTTTCAATAAAAGCGATTGGATGCCTAGTGTTTTGGTGCAAGGAAGGTTGTATGTACAAGGACGTTTGTTTAAAAGCAAGAAATTGTTGGCACAAATTGGGGTAGAATCTTCCTATCGTACAGGATATAAATTATTGGAGCACCTTCCATACATGGATGTTTTCAATCTAACAAATGTTTCAACCAAGCCAATGGCAAATTTACATGTGTTTGGAGGATTTGAAATTCAACGTTTTCGTTTCTTTTTTAGGGTAGAAAATTTGGGATATTTCTGGAGCGACAAAACCACCCGAATTGCCCTCAATCAAACCATTCCTTCGTTGAACATTCGAGTAGGAATTACGTGGGATTTTTACAATTAATCTATCAACCAAGTTTAAATTTCAGTTAAAAGCAAAAAAAAATGGGATTTCAATGAAGAAACCCCACTTAATTATTGGTTGAAACAATTTATTTTTTTCCAAATTCTTTGATGATTAATTCTGCTAGTTCAGAACCAATACGGTCTTGAGCTTCGCCAGTTGCAGCACCAATGTGAGGTGTACAAGCAATTTTTGGATGGCTCAACAAAGCTTTGTTTGGTGTCGGTTCGTTTTCAAAAACATCCAATGCACATCCAGCAACTTTTCCGCTATCCAACGCTTCAATTAAAGCTGTTTCATCAATCACACCGCCACGAGCAGCGTTGACCAAACGAACGTTGTTTTTCATCAAAGCAAATTCATTTTTTCCTAGTACTGCACTTCCGTCGGCTTGTTTTGGCACGTGAACTGAAATGTAATCGCATTGAGGTAAAAATGCAGCTAAATCGGTTGACGTTTTAATTGGAACTATCACTTCTTGTGATGTACCGATTTTTACAGGAATTTCGGCGGTGTATTCAAATTGATCGTTTGCAATCACATTCATACCCACACCAAGTGCGTAAGAAGCTAAGCTTTGACCAATGCGACCAAATCCAATAATTCCCAATGTTTTTCCACGCAATTCAACTCCTTTACCGTAGTTTTTCTTCAATTGGTTGAAATCGCCATTTTCCATGTTTTTATACGAATCGTTTAAAAAACGAGAAACAGCAAAAAGATGTCCCATTACCAATTCAGCTACCGATTGTGATGAAGAAGCCGGTGTGTTGATAACAATTCTTCCATTTTCACGAGCATAAGCCACGTCAATGTTGTCCATACCAACGCCTCCACGTCCAATCAATTTTAAATTGGGGCAAGCATCAATTAATTCCTTGCGTGCTGTTGTGGCACTTCTAACCAAAAGAATTTCATAATTCTCTGCATTAATTGCATTGATTAAATCTTCTTGGTTAACTTTGTCAGTAACAACTGTATATCCAGCTTCTTCCAACTGTTTTTTCCCTACAGCAGAAATGCCGTCGTTTGCTAATATTTTCATTTTTTATGCTTTTTTACTTGCAAAATCCTTCATCACATCCACCAATACTTGCACACTTGAAAGTGGTAACGCATTGTACAAAGAAGCACGGTAACCACCTGTTGAACGGTGACCTTTTAATCCAACAATGCCTGCATCTTGCCATACTTTGTTGAATTCTTCTTCTAACGCTGCATATTGTTCATTTAAAACAAATGTAACGTTCATTTTAGAACGATCTTCTTTTGCAACGTTGGTTGTAAACAAAGGATTGGCATCAATTTCATTGTACAAAGCAGCTGCTTTTGCATTGTTGCGTTCTTCTGCCGCTTTAACGCCACCAGTTGCCAACAAATCTTTTAAATTCAACATGGCAACATAAACAGAGAATACAGGAGGAGTATTCAACATGGATTCTTTTTCGTGTTGTTTTGCCAAATTAAGGTATGTAGGCATAAACTTAGGAGTAGATTTACCCAAAGCATCTTCTTTAACAATGTAAAGTGTTGCTCCAGCTGGACCTAAATTCTTTTGAGCACCAGCGTAAATCAAATCGTAATCTGCAACGTTGATTTCTTTTGAGAAAATATCCGAAGACATATCGCATACCAACGGAACAGATGATTTTGGAGTTTCGTGGAATTGTGTTCCATAAATTGTATTGTTAGAACAATAGTACAAATAATCCAAATTAGTTGGAACTTCAATGTTTTTTGGAATGTAAGAGAAGTTTTTATCCTCAGACGAAGCCAAAACCTCCACATCAACACCTACTAATTTTGCTTCTTTGATTGCGCCACTTGCCCATACACCTGTGTTGATATAACCCGCTTTTCCACCTTTAGTCATGTTCAACGCAGAAATTGTAAATCCAAGCGTTGCACCACCTTGCAAAAATAAAACCGTATATCCTGCTGGAACATTCAGGGCCTTTTTAACCAATTCTCTTGCCTCTTCCATTACGGCAACAAAATCTTTGTGTCTGTGAGATACTTCTAAAATGGATAGACCGTTAAAGTCTAAAACACCTTTTGCAGCTTGTTCGAAAACATTCTGAGGTAAGATGCATGGACCTGCTCCAAAATTATATTTCATTTTTCTTAAAATTATTATTTACTAATCAATACAATAGCAATCAACAAGTGTTTTTTAACTTATTGAAAAGCAGTGACTAACAAAACAGAAGCTATTAATCTTCTTTTTTAGTCTCTTTTTTTGTTGTAGTTTTCTTAGCTGCAGGTTTTTTTTCTGCTACTTTCTTTTCAGTTGTAGCTTTTTTTGCTGCTGTAGTTTTAGGAGTTTTTACTTCTTTTTCAGTTGCTTCTATAGTAGGCTTTGCAACTTTTTTAACCGCTGGTTGAGAGTTTTTTGTAGCGCTTTTACGCTTTCTTGTGACACCGTAACTACCTTGAGCACGTTTACCTTTTGCTGTCTTTTTATCTCCTTTTCCCATGTTTTAAAGTTTTTAAAGTTTTCAATAGATACAAATATACCAAAGTTTTTCAATTAGCAGCTATTGATTTTGTTCTATTTTCAAACGTTTTATTATTTCTGGTACAACCTTGTGTCCGTGTGGGATAATTCGCGTGCACCACTTTATTTTTAAAGCAGTTAACTCGTCTTCTGACAGTTGCCAATTGACGTTAGACTGTTCAATTCGCTTGCGCAAGGTGTAGGCTGCAATTGCAACAGAAACGGATACATTTAAACTTTCGGTAAAACCATGCATTGGAATTTTTACAAACCTGTCGGCATTGGAAATAATATCTTGAGATATTCCTTCACCTTCTGTTCCAAAAAACAAAGCAATGGGCTGATCGATGGGTAAGGTGTCAATCGTGAAATCGTCTTTGTGTGGAGTAGTAGCAACAATTTGATAGCCGTCTGCTTTTAATTGCTCAATGCAACTCAAGGTTGGGGTAGCATCGCTGTAATTAAAAGTGTCTATCCATCTTCCCGCACCACGAGCAATGTCGCGTTGTGCTTGATATTTCCAATCTTTTTCAATAACATGTAGGCTTTGAATTCCCAAACTCTCGCAGGTGCGCATCACCGCCGAAGCATTGTGCTCTTGGTAAATGTTTTCCATCGCAACAGTGAGGTAATTGGTTTTTTGTGGCGCTAAACGTTCAAACATTTCAACCTTGCTGGGAGTAATCATTCCATATAAGGTTTCCAATAATTTTTTATTGAATTCATCCATGAGACAAATATAACGAGAATTTACAACCTACTTGGCTGAAAAACGTATTGTAAAATGATTAAAAAATTAGATAAAACTAAATTCTACACGGCGGTTTTTTTGTCGCCCCTCGGGAGTTTTGTTTGAATCCACAGGTTTGTGCTCGCCATTAAAGTCAAATTCCAAGCGATCGGCTTTCAATCCACGAGCAACAAAAAAATCAATAATGGCTTGTGCACGACGTTTGGAAAGTTCGTCGTTGTATGCGTCAGATCCGTCAGAATCAGTGTGTCCGGTTACTTTTACTCGTAAATCCGAATGTCCTTCCACTATTTTCACTAAATGATTTAAAAAATCGTAAAATTCGGGTTTAATTTCCGCTTTGTCGTAGTCAAAATAAATGGGTTGAAAAACAAAATTGTCGCGTTCAATTTTTCGAATTTCGGGAGCATTGAGTCCTTTGCCAATGTCTTGCGCCAACAATTCAAACCAATGTTGCGATTCTGGATTTTCTTTATCGCCAGGGAAATCCACAGGATCTCTGTATAAAATCACATTGCCCACTTGATTTCTGCAATCACTACTTGAATAGGTGCCCACCAAATATCCTGTTTCGGGATTGTATTTTAAGGTTAAATCCAACCGGCACCAAGTTGTTCTACTTCCTACTGCTTTTTGAGAAATGACCGTTTCGTTGATGCTTACATCCAAAGTTTTTTTATTGCCTTTAATGTTTTTTAGTGCAAAATCGTTGGTATTGAAGCGTTCGTTTCTAACTTTTCCGGTTATTGCACCACTCTTGTCTTCGTTAATTTGAAGATAAATCAACATTCCTTTATCCACACTTGATTTTGGAGGATACAAACTTCCTTTCCAAAGTCCGTTTAAACTTTGTGACGAAGTAAAAAAACTCCAACCAACAACAAATAGGAATGTAATTAGAACTCTCATTGTTCTTTTATTCGTAAAAAAACAAAAAATGTTCCGTTTTTAAGTAAATTTCCTAATGTTTACCTTCTTTTGATAACCAACGTTGGTAAATACGTGCATTGTTGACATGTACATCTCCCGAATGGGTGAAGTTATGTTCTCCCGAATAATCTGGTTTTGCACACATAAACAAATAATCGTTGTTATCAGGGTTCAACACGGCATCAATTGCTTTTTGAGGAACCAAGCAAATTGGACCAGGAGGCAAGCCGTTGATTTTATAAGTATTGTATTTGCAATCAATATCACGATGAATTGCAAGCAAGCGTTCTGTATCTTTGAGTTTTTCGCCCCAACAAAATTTAAACGTTGGATCGGATTGTAATTTCATTCCTTTAGCAATTCTATTCAAGTATAAACGAGCAATAATGGGCCATTCTGCAGTTACTTTTCCTTGTTCAGAATAAACAATACTGGTTAGTGTTGCAACTTGTGAAGGAGACGTTAACCCAATTGCTTTCATTTTTTCTTTACGTTCTTCTGTCCAGAATTTTTTAAATTCCTCGGCCATAAATGCCACAAATTCCTCGGCATTGGTATCGTAATACAATTCGTATTGATCGGGGATGAATAAGGCTGGAATTTGTTCGCGTGTAAAATGGTATTTTTCCAATGTTGATGGGGCGGTTATGTAATCAACAATGGATGCGCTATCGGCTTCAATGCACTGAGAAATGTTCATGCCGATGTCTTCAATAGTTTTACTTCTGTTAAAAAGTACGTTTACTTTAACTTCAGCAAGGCCGTGCCCATTTTCGCCCCTTGAAAAACCATTCACTAAATCCTTTACGAGGGTGCCAGAAAGTATTACATATTTTCCAGCGTCAAACGTTTGATTGGTTAAATTTTGTTTTTCAACTTCTTTCAAAAACGCTTTTTTATCTTCCAATACACCATTTTCTAGCAATAATGTTGTTAGTGCTTCGGCGTTCAAATCTTCTTTAATTAACAGTTTTACTTCTGTTTTATTAATGGTTCTTGAATTTCCAAAAAGGAGTGCTTTGATTTCATTACGTTTAAGGTATGCTAAAGCAACGCCAACAATTAGTAAGCCGAAAACGACAATACGTTTAAGCATAAAAGATGTGTTTAAGTGAATTTAAAACTTATCGATTAGATAGCAATGTAAGAATAACCTGATGTGATTGTTAATTCTTCAGCATTTGCTGTCAACAATGGAATCTGACGATTGTTTTCAATTAATGCTTGCACAAACGAGTTCATTGTAGGCAAGACAGTATCCACAAAGAATGAAGATGCAATCAAATCTGCGTTCACTTCATCGGCATAATCCAGCAAAGCATTAATGTATGGTTTTGATTTGTCTAAATTGACAATTTGATATTTTACATTGTTCTCGTCAAATATTTTTTTAACCACCAATTGATTGGTTTTGGATTGCCCGTTCAACCATTCGTCCTTGTCATGATATCCTGCAAGATGGATAGTAGCATTGAATTGTTTTGCAATATAACCAGCAAATGTTGAAATTTGGATGCTGTCTTTTTCAAAGTTAAATGGCATGACAATGTTGTTAATAGAACTTAATGAGCCTTGTTCTTGTAAAATCACAAATGGAGCTCCAGTACTACTTACAATACGCAAGGCATTACTTCCCATCAATTTTTGCA
>JAKQEZ010000379.1 GCA_029558435.1 Bacteroidota bacterium | reverse complement strand
TATATTGATTATCAGCATTAAAGATAAGTAAAATAAAGCTTAAAAACAAGTTATTTTATTGATAATCAGTTGTTTATATCAACATTTAAAGGTTAATAAATACAAAAAAGTCGGAAGAAATTTCTTCCGACCATTCGTGGCTCAAAAGCGACTTTTTTGTTTTATTCACGTTCCAAATAGTTTTTAAAATTATCCAATATTGTTTGCCAAGCAAAAAGTTGAGCACCAACATCCTGATGGGCAACAGGCTCAAACTCCATTTGCACCATTGTTTGATGTTTAGTCACAGAAAAACTTAAAATAGCTGTACGTCCATCCTCAAGATGATATTCAATTTTTTCAAAAGGAATAATTAATGAAATTATACTGTTGTAGGCATAGTTCAATTTACCATCCTTGGAAGCCATGATATAATTAGAATCGCCGCCTGTTCTGAACTCAAATTTGATAATTTTTGCTTCAAAATTATCGTAAATCACGAGCCAATTAGGCATCAATTCTGGGTTGGACCAAGCGTTCCAAACGTCGCTAATCGTTTTGTTGATTTTGACGCTTACAACCAAAGATTCTAGAGGACTTTCTTTCATAAGTTATTTGAGTGGTATCTATTCGTTTAGAACAAATATAACATTTAACCTATTGAAAGCAAGAAAGAATAAAAATAAAATTGTTAAAAAATAAACTTACCTTTCAATGACACTATTTTTCGTTAGAATCACTGGTAAAAGAAACACGTAAAATATTTCCAAAATAAAGTTCCTTACCACTGGTGCTTTTCATCCACAATTCTTTAATGTCATAAGTGTTTTCTGAGAAATAAAGCTCTGCTAAACCCTTCAATTCATCCAATGTAAGTTGTGGAGAATACGTGTTGACAATTAAAAAACCATTTTCTTCAATCAAATTAGCTGCAGATGAGAGTAATTCGTCAATTTTTTCTTCCAACTTCCATTTTTCACCTTTTGCACCAATTCCCCAAGCTGGCGGATCCATGATTATTCCCTTGTAGGTATTGCCACGTTTTTCTTCGCGTTGTGCAAATTTCAAAGCATCTTCCACCACCCATTTTACATTGAGCAAGCGTGAAAGTTCCATGTTTTCCTTTGCCCAACTTACAATTGGTTTCACAGAATCCACATGCAAGGTTTCTGCACCGTTATAGCGAGCCACTAAAGATGCGGCACCTGTGTAGGCAAATAAATTTAAAAAACGATCATCCGATGTGATGTGTTTATCGATGTAATCCCAGTTGGTTCGTTGTTCAGGAAAAAGTCCAACGTGTTTAAACTTGGTCAACGATAGTTTGAATTTCAAATGCTTGTAGGCAATTGTCCATTCTTGAGGGGCATTTTCTTGAAGTTTTTTCCACTTTCCACTACTTCCTTTTTGGATAAATTCCCAATGCGCCATTTGATACCATTTTTCAAAAGGAATTTCACTTTTAAAATAGGCCTGAATTTCTGGACGAATAGTGATAATTTTTCCCCAACGTTCTAATTTTTTGCCACCTCCGGCATCAATTAGTTCATAATCAGCCCACCCTTCAGTGAACATTTTTTTCTGGCTCATTGTGCTTATCTTCTAGGCATTTTTCTGCGGCCACCCATCATTTGAGCCATGCGCATTTGATTGGCAGAAGGTGCCATTTTTAATTGGTCTTGAAGCATCTTAATTTGGTCTTTCATCATGCCAGAATCGTCTAATTTTTTAGCCTCAGCCAACAATGTCAATGCTTCTTGTCGTCTTCCTGTTTGTGCACATGCTCCTGCTAAATGCATTTTTGCAATTGCATTGTCGTGTTTAGCACGCAATCCCATTGCCAACGCTTTGCGCAATGAAGCTTCTGTTTTTGCAGGTCCATTTTCTTGCGAACCTAAAACGGCTTGCATATACAACACATAAGCACGTTGTTTTTTAGGTAAAAATTGCGGTGCAGTAATCTTGTCAAAATGGTATTTAGCTTTTTGTTGGTTTCCTAATCGCATGTAATAAAATGCCATAATAATGCGCTCATGACGAAAGAAGAAAACACCTATTAGGGCAGTTACAAAAATCATTACAATTCCCCATCCCCAATGACCACTTGCAAACAAACTAATAGTTCCCAAAAGTGATGTCAACGCCAAAACGCATTTAATAATAAATCCAATCATAGTATATATTTTTTAATCAATAGTTGCAATACATTTTAATTCAATAGCAATCGGTGTTGGCAGTGAGTTGATTTCAACTGTTGTTCTGCACGGTTGATTGTCCTTAAAATATTCGTTGTACAATTTGTTGTAGGTATGAAAATCTCGCTTCATATTTGTTAAAAAAACAGTTACATCCACTAATTGATCCCAAGACGAACCTGCTTCCTCTAAAATTACACGAACATTATCAAAAACGCTTCTACACTGAGCTTCAAAATCAAACGCTAAAAAATTTCCGTTTTTATCCAATTCCAATCCAGGAACTCCCGAATCGTTGGCATCAGAACCAGCAGTTCGTGGACCAACACCCGAAAGAAATAAAAGATTTCCAACTTTACGCGCATGCGGATATGCACCCACTGGCTTTGGAGCTTTATTGGTAGAAATTTTAGATGGATCCATTTTTTAAAATTTTAGTGCAAAGATAACCTTTTTGTGTTTTATACGCTTACAATTGCATTTTGAAAAGTAAAAATTGTAATTTTAGCTCTTGTAAATTAACAAAATGAAACGTTTTCACCTTTATTTATTCCTTTTTTTGGGTGCCATTAGCGTTCATTTTACCGTATTTTCACAATTAGATATCCAAGCATTTAATGCTTCATTGAAAAAAGTAAATACGCCTTCTAAAAAATTTCAAATCCTACTATCAAATGCTAAACTTTATCAAACTTCAAATGTTGCATTTGCTGATTCTTTAAAAGATGTGTTGGTTAGTACAAGTATTGTTTTGGACGATTCATCGCGCGTAGCGGCTTTGTTGTTTAAAGCAGATATGGAACAAATTACAGGCAATAGAGTTGCTTATTTTTCTACGGTATTGAGTTGTCAACCTTTTATCAACCGCATCAATAGTGATAAAATTCAAATTGAGATTTTTAAACATTTATCCAATTACCATATTCTCAATAAAGAATCGGATATGGCTTTTTTTTATTTGAAACGGATGTTGCGGATTGCACACGATATTAACTCTAAAAATTATGTAGCTGAAGCAAATCTATTGATGAGTAAAAATTATGCAAACAATTTACATTTAAAAGATTCTGCATTGTTTTACATCAATCTTGCTCTTCAAAATGTGAGGAGAACTTCTGATAAATCACTGCTAGCTGATTGTTTTCATCAACAAGCATTGACCTATAAAACATTTGGGCAAACAGATTTGAGCGCTTCTAAAGATATTCTTGCCCTACAAATAGCCTCTGAAATTAAAAATCTTCGCCAAATTGCCCTTTTTTCTCTCGAAATTGGACGAGCGCAATTAGCTATTCACAACACAAAAGATGCAGAATATTATTTTAATCAGGCGCTTGAGAATGGGATACGCATCAACGATAAAAACCTCGAAGCATTGTCGTTAATTGAATTAGCAAACAGTTATTTTATTAAAAAAAAGCTCAACGAAGCCAAAAGAAATTGTTTAAATGCCATAGCAATTTTTGAAACGCTCAATAACAAAGATGGACTAGGAAACGCTTATAATACGCTTGGAATTATTTATCGAGAACAAAAAGAATACAATAAAGCTGGCACGCAATTCAACAATGCTTTGGTCAATTATGAATCGGTTGGGAATATGAACCAAATTGCCTTGGTTTACCAAAATGTGGCAACGGTTTTCTATGCTAATAAAAAATACCAAAATGCGCTCAATTATTTATTACGTTCCAATGAAATAAGTAAAACCAATAGCACAGAAATTCCAATGTTTGAAAACTATCGTTTGATTTCTAAAATTTACAAAGAACTCGGACAAACCCAAAAAGCATTGGAGTACATGCAATTGTATGTAGAGCTTAAAGATAGCAATGCATTGCGCCAATCGGTTAGCAAAATTGCAGAGTTAAACGAATTGTATCGAGCAGAACAACGCGACCGTTTGATTCTGTCACAAGCAGATTCTATTGAGAAACAACGCCAACAACGCCAATTAACCGCCACACAATTTGAAAATGTGAAGCTGCGTAATACCTTTCAGATTTATGTGATTATTGGTTTTATTTTATTGATAATAATGGCCTACATTATTTTGCGTAACCGTTGGAAACAAAATGAAATCAAACAACAGCAACGCGAAGCAGAAATGGCACAAACCCTTTTGAGAGCTCAAATGAATCCTCATTTTGTGTTCAATGCCATGTCGGTGATTCAGAGCTATATTTATGAAAACGATACTAAAAATTCTGCTAAATTCTTGGTCAATTTTTCCCGTCTCATGCGTTTGATTTTGGAAAATTCACCCAAAGAAGAAATCCCAATTCAATTAGAGGTAGAAATTCTTAAAAAATACTTAGAGACACAAAAAATGCGCTTTGAAAACAGGTTTGATTACACCATTGAAGTAACCGATGAACTAACTTTTGAAAAGGCGCTCATTCCACCAATGATTACACAACCTTTTATTGAAAATGCTATTGAACACGGACAATTACATACGGTTGAAAATGGATTCATTCATATTCTTTTTCGTAAAAAAATACACATGCTTGAAATTATTATTGAGGACAATGGAGTGGGAAGAAAAACTTCTGAAAAAAATAAGAAAAGCCGTGAACACAAAAGCATGGCAATGAAAATAACCAAAGAACGTATCGAAAATTTAAACAGAAAATACAAAACAGAAGGTTTCTTAAAAATCGAAGATTACGATAAAACTTTGCAAACTGGAACAAAAATATTAATTTCGTTACCCTACAGAGTAGAAGCGGTTTAAAATAGAAGTACTATGAAAAAAAAGGCATTAGTTATTGATGATGAAAACAGAACACGCGATTTAATTGCAAAATTAATCAACTCTTTTGAGTTAGATATTGAAGCTATTTCTGAAGGCGAAAGCGTGAAATCTGGATTAAAAGCCATTGAAAAGCACGAGCCAGATATCGTGTTTCTTGATATTCAAATGCCCGATGGTTCTGGTTTTGATATCTTGAAAGCTCTACCTAAAAAATCATTTGAAGTAGTGTTTATTACTGCCCACGAAGAATTTGCCATCAAAGCCATCAAGTTTAGTGCACTCGACTATATATTAAAACCAGTTGATGCAGATGAGTTAAAGGAAGTGGTGGAACGTGCGTTGGAAAAAATGAATACAAAAAATGATGAACGCCAATTTGAAGCCTTGCAACACAATATTTCACCGCAACAAAAAAGAAGATTGGTACTCAAAACGCAAGAAAGTGTCCACGTTGTGGATTTGGATCAAATCATTCGATTGGAATCTGACAGAAATTACACGTCCTTCTATCTCAATGATGGGAAATCAATTTTAGTGTCCAAAACGTTGAAAGAATACGATGATTTGCTGGCAGGTTATAATTTCATCCGTGTACAACAATCACATTTAATCAACTTGGATTATGTTGAAAAATACAACAAAGGAAACGGTGGTTTTGTAGTGATGAAAGACGGTTCTGAAGTGCCACTTTCTCCAGCAAAACGCGAGATTTTCTTTAAAATAATTGAGAATCTGTAAATTGAACCAACCTACCCATGAGCATCCGATTTAAAATAATAGTCAGTTGTGCTGTGCTATTGTTTGCCATTTCGGTGCACCTGTTTGCTGGTTCCATTGCTATTTCTTTCAATGAATATTGGAATGCTTTGTTTCATTACGATGCTGCCAACACACATCATGTTATTGCCCGAGATTTAAGAATCCCTCGCATTTTAATGGCCATCATTGCAGGTGCTGGTTTATCACTTGCCGGTTTGCTGATGCAAACTATTTTTTACAATCCTTTGGCAGAACCTAATATTTTGGGTGTAAGCACTGGTTCAAGTTTGTTTGTTGCCATTGCATTAATGACAGGATTTACGTTTTTTAATTCAGATTTTGGACTCATTTCAAGTGCTCTTTTTGGTGCGCTTATTTTTGGTGTTCTTATCTTATTTTTTGCCCGTTTTGTGCGCTCTCACGGTTCTTTATTGTTGATTGGCATTATGCTGGGTAGTTTCTCTGCAGCATTTATTAGCATTATTCAAACATGGAGCGATGCACATCAGTTAAAACTCTTTACGTTGTGGGCAATGGGTTCACTGCAACAAGTAACCTATGCACAATTGCCCCTCATTTTCTTGCTCTTTAGTTCAAGTATTGTTGCCACATTTTTCTTAGTAAAAGCATTGAACGCATTGGTTTTGGGACAAGAAAATGCAGCTGTTTTAGGAGTGAATAGTCGCAATACACGCATGTTGGTTATTTTAATTGGCTCGGTTTTAACAGGTGTCATTACAGCTTTTTGTGGCCCCATTGCATTTGTTGGAATGGCAGTTCCTAATTTGGTGAAGTTGATATACAAAACACAAAATCATCGAATATTAATTGTAGCAACCCTAGTTACAGGAAGTATTTTTATGGTAGTGTGCGACGCCATTGTTCAGCTGTTGTCCAATTCGGTTATTGTGCCCATTAATGCTATAACTTCCATGATAGGAGCGCCGTTTGTTATTTACATCATTTTAAAACGTTGGTCGTGATTGCATTTAAACAACTAGAAATAGGATACCATCAACCTTTAGCTCAAGTAACGATAGAAATGCTTGAAAAAGGAAAGGTATATGCGCTCATCGGTAGCAATGGTAGCGGAAAATCAACGTTTTTGAAAACGCTTTGTGGTCAGATCAAACCATTTTCTGGCGATATTGCTATTGATAATCACTCCATTCAAAGTTTATCGAAAGAACAGTTTTCTAAAAAAATTGCTTTTGTTCCTTCACGTTTTCCAGAAATTGAATTTACAACGGTTAAAGATTTTGTGTTGTTGGGGCGAACACCTTATTTGAATAATCGGGGTATTGTGACCAAGCAAGACTTAGAATATGTGGACGGCATTTTGAGTCGGGTAAACATCCAACATTTAACCACAAAATACACCAATGAGCTAAGTGATGGTGAACGTCAGATGTGTGCTGTGGCCAGAGCTTTGGCGCAACAAACACCTATTATTTTGTTAGACGAACCTAGTAGCTTTTTGGATTACAAAAATAAACGTCGATTGATTGGGCTTTTGCTTCAAATTGCCAAAGAAATGAACTTACTCATTTTGTTCTCGTCACACGATATTGAAACTATTGTTCAATTTGATATTCAACTACTTGGATTAAGCTGTGCACCATCAAAAAAAATTGTAACAATTGACAATAAAATGGACTTTGAGCAGTTAATTGAACAATTTTATGAATGAAATAAAAACTTTGAACATCAATAATTCATTAGAATCACTATTTTTACACCAAAATTAATACTCGCATGGACAAACTGATTGCCGCATTCATCGCAAATATTGAAGAAGCTTTACAAATTGCTAGTAATGCAACCTTTCAAACGCCTAAAAAAACAATCAACAATGTTGTGATTAGTGGCATGGGTGGCTCTGGTATTGGAGGAAAATTAGTTGCTCTTTGGATTCAAGATGAAATCAAAGTACCAGTTCAATGTTTTAATGACTATGTAACACCGCAATTTATTAATGAAAACACATTGTTAATTGCTTCATCCTATTCAGGAAATACAGAAGAAACATTAATTTTTACCAAAGAAGCAAAAGAAAAAGGTGCTCAAATTATTGGTGTTTGTTCGGGTGGTGAATTAGCAGATTTCTGTAAAACAAACGGTTTTGATTGTGTTGTAGTGCCTGGTGGAAATCCTCCAAGAACAGCATTGGCATTCTCCATTGTTCAGTTGGCCAACATATTTTATAAGATAGGATTAACCTCAGATAAAGTTTTAAATCAATTAAAGTCGGGGGGTGAGTTGATTCACGCAAGAAATGCACACATCCAGGAGGAAGCTAAAAAGTTGGCAACATTTTTAAAAGATACAGTGCCAGCATTTTATGCAACAA
>JAKQEZ010000373.1 GCA_029558435.1 Bacteroidota bacterium | reverse complement strand
GGCATTACGTACAGGATGATTCGGGTCGTACAATCGCTCAAACTCACTTTGGATGATAGCCAGTTTTTCTTCCTCACTCATCTCATCAGTGATAGTCCTTAAATCTCCCAAATGCTTTAAGATTTCTTTGCCTGCTGATTTTATTTCTTCGGGGAAGTAGAGTTCGAAGGTTACTGAATTGATTACACTAACAAAAAAAGCACTTAACAAGGGTTGATTCCTTAATAGTGATTCATTTGCATAAGAATAAGCTAAGTCTAAAATTTTAGAATCGAAATTTTTACTTACAGGCAAACTATTTAATTCGTGAATCCTAATTTCAGGAAATGTCTTCTCTTTTCTTGCAAATTTTTTTATAAAATAGTATCCAATAAGGTCTGAATTTAGAAGTGCAGCAAGGGCTTTAGAAGAAATATTATGCGGCTTAACAACGTGCAGTAGAGAGTTATTACAAAACTGCCCATCAACAAATGCTGCAATAAGACCTGTTTGACCTACAATTCTTCTAACCAATACTCTTTCACCAACAAACATTTCTTCGTCTCTTGGTTCTGCTAACCACTTACCATATTGAATGTATTTATTACTAGGTGTAAAATAAAAGCGGTCTAGATTTTTTCCTTCAAGGATGTTTAAACAAGTTTCATCAATTGGATAATCGTGAGTAAAGGTATGATTACTAACAATGTTCTCATCTTGTTTAGGAACACCTTTACCCTTTTGATAAAATTTTACTCCGAAAGATGATTTAGCAATTTCTTCAAGACAAAAAGTATTTCTTTCGATTTTTAAAATAACATCCCAATCAATATCTGAAATTTGATAATTGATGAGATAGTTTGGTTGATTTAAAACTCGTTCACGACTTAATATAGCCCGTTCTATAAATTTGTAACCTGTACCATTGATAATTTTTAATTCAGATTTCGAATTATTGTTTATTGCAGTAAATATTACTGGCAATACTGTAGCATCAAAAACTTGCTCTTCTGTTAAATCTACAATAGAAATTAAATTACTATTGGTAAGTAAATGCTTTCTAAATGGTGCAACTAATTTATTTACTAACCAAGTATTTGGTACAATGTATGAATTGAATCCATTAGGTTTATTTAATTTAAAAGCCAGCTCCATAAAGAGCATATATAGGTTTATCTGATAAACAGCACTTACATAGTTTTTTAGGAAAAAATCTTTTTGCCATTTTTCTAAGGTAGTGTCAACTACATAAGGCGGATTCCCAATCACCACATCAAAGCCCCCTTTTTCCCGCCACACTTCCGAAAAAAAGAGTTTAAAGTCAAAGTCAATTTTGTAGCCGGCAAACTGTTCGGCAGAGTCTAAAAGTTCCCGTATTTTGGTGTTTATCTCTTGGCGTAGGGCTTTCTTTGCTTTCTCATCAGTAATGTCGTAGAATTTGTCTTTGAGCTTTTCCAGTTCGTCTTCTACCTGCAAATTTCGCATTGCTCCATCAGGCAAGCCTATCAATGAATTTCCTGCTACAATTTTGTAATCCAAATTCGGTAGCGTTTCAATTGGGTCAAGGTCGTCTTCGTCCACCACCAAGCTCAGCCACAAACGCAATCGGGCAATGTCAATGGCAGAGCTGTCAATGTCCACCCCATAGATGCTTTCCTGTATAATGTGGCGTTTCAGGCGGTAGATGTAGCGGCTGTCGCTCACACTTTCACGGTGTTCAAAACCAAAGCCTTTTAATTTTTGTGTCAGGTAGTCATAACTCAAATGCGGTTTCAGTACCAGCATTGCATTCACCAATTCGTGCAACAAACCCACAGGAAAAGCTCCTGAACCAATGGCAGGGTCACAAATTTTAATATTGCTAAGTTTTTGGTCTATCAGGTCTGCATTTCTGCGAATGCTTACGGGCAGTTGGTATTGGTAGGTTTTAGTTTCGCCTTTGTTGGCTACCCGT
>JAKQEZ010000357.1 GCA_029558435.1 Bacteroidota bacterium | reverse complement strand
CAATTCAACATTCAAATAAGGCGGATTTCCAATAACACAATCAAAGCCCACAAAATCGCCATCATCATTCAGCACTTCGGGAAATTCAAATCGCCATTCAAAAGCGTTTTCAAAAATCTTGTTGGCTTTTATTTCTTCAATCTCGGCTTCCAATTTTTGCGTTTCTTCTGTCAGTTGCGTTATTTTCTTGTTCCAATCGGCTTTTTCCTTTTTGCTCATTTCAAAAAGTTGCCCTTGATTGGTCATTTGATACAAGTCGCCCGAAAGTTTGCGTAGCTTCTTTACTTTCGGGTCGTTCAATGAAATTTCGCTTCTGAAATCCGATTTAATATCGGCAATCAGTCGTTCCATTTCTCTTTTCTGTTCCTTGCTTTCAGCGTTTCGGTAAGTGTCAACGGCTATTCGGTAGCTGTCAATTGTCCACTTGCTTTTTTTCAAGGCTTGTTTTAGGTCTGCATCAATGGCAAAACGGCTCACCAAAGAGTTTCCGCATTTTATGTTGATGTCAATATTCGGAAGCGTTTCAAGTTCAGTGCTGTTTTTGTAGTAAGCGTTTTTCAAAAGCTCTATCCACAAACGCAAACGGCAAATTTTTACGGAGTTAGAATTGATGTCCACACCGAAAAGGCAGTTTTCAATAATGGTTTGCTTTTCGTGGAAAAGCGTTTCCTGTATGCGTTGGCTTTCTTTGTTGCTTGGGTTGTATTCAAAAAGTTCTCCTTCTTCGTCTGTTACAATCAGTTCATCATTCACCACTTCCACCTGATATTCTTTCAAGCGTTTGCCTTCACGGTCTTGCAGAATTTTCAAGTCGTTTTTAACTGCAATCATTTCATTGAGTGCCGAAACTAAAAAGTGCCCTGAACCAACGGCAGGGTCGCAAATTTTAATGCTGTTTACAATTATGTTGGCTTCTTTTCGGTCGTCAATTTTGTCGTAAAGTTCTTCAAGCGTTGTGCAATTCCATTTTTTGCTTTCGTTGAATTTCTGCACCACCGCTTTGCGAATGGTCTCACGGCACATATACATTGTGATGAAACCCGGAGTGAAAAACGAACCGTCTTTGTAGCCGTTTATTTTCTCGAAAATCAATCCGAGAACCGAAGCGTTAATCAGCGTTTTGTTGTCTTCCTGAATTTCTTCTCCGCCTTCTGCTCCAAAGTCGTAAGCATCTAAAAACTCAAATAGGTATTCGAGTGTGCTTAAATTACCTGTTCGCTTTTTTCCTTGTTTGTCTT
>JAKQEZ010000352.1 GCA_029558435.1 Bacteroidota bacterium | reverse complement strand
CCCTTGGCGTGGCGAAAGTATGAGTTGGTACAGAGACCAATTGGTAAATAACGCTTACAAATTCGATTTTCCAATTCATAAACCGTTTTTCGAACTTTCTGAAGCACAAAAACAGTTGATTTGGGATGGAAACCAATATTTCACTGGATTAAACGATTTTTTTGCAGAATTAGAAGAGAAAAACTATAAAATCCAAAATCGGGTGTTGTTATCACGATATCGTGGAAAAACCAAATGTTCTACTTGTAAAGGAAAACGCCTGAGAAAAGAAGCCACTTACGTTTTAGTTGGTGGAAAAAACATTACCGAATTAGTCGATTTACCAATCAATAAACTCATCACGTTCTTCAAAAATTTGGAATTGAACGAATATGATGCTAAAGTAGCCAAACGTTTATTAATTGAAATCAACAACCGATTATCGTTTTTGGACAATGTTGGTTTGAGTTATTTGACTTTGAACCGAAATTCGGCAACACTTTCTGGTGGTGAATCGCAGCGCATTAACTTGGCCACTTCATTAGGTAGTAGTTTGGTGGGTTCCATGTATATTTTGGACGAACCTAGTATTGGTTTACATCCAAAAGACACCGAAAAACTGATTGAAGTATTGAAAAATCTTCGTGATTTAGGCAATACGGTGATTGTGGTGGAACACGACGAAGACATCATGAAAGCGGCGGATATGATTATCGATATTGGTCCAGAAGCGGGAACACACGGCGGTGAATTAGTAGCACAAGGAACGTATGACGAAATTTTGAAAGCCAATTCATTAACTGCCAAATATTTGAATGGCGACGAACA
This sequence comes from Bacteroidota bacterium, assembly GCA_029558435.1. The sequence goes on along the minus strand of JAKQEZ010000352.1, from coordinate 238 downwards.
AATTGAAGTGCCAAAAAAACGTCGAAAATTCAAAAATCATATCGATATCAAAGGAGCAAGAGAAAACAACTTGAAGAATGAAGATTTTATGTTTCCTTTGGAATGTTTGACCGTGATTACGGGTGTTTCTGGAAGCGGAAAAAGTACATTGGTAAAGAAAATCTTGTTTCCAGCGATGCAAAAGAAATTGGAAGGTGTTGGCGAAAAAGCGGGACAATTTTCAGAATTATCAGGAAGT
>JAKQEZ010000333.1 GCA_029558435.1 Bacteroidota bacterium | reverse complement strand
TCCAGCCAGCCCATAACAAGCGGTTAGCGTTATTGCCGTTTTCGTTGTTAATTGAAGTTTTGTTTTCCATATCCATTTTTGTTTTTAAGTGAAAGTTTCGTGTTTCAAAGTCGGCAACGAACGCCAAGCCCGAAAACGTTACCAGCAATGCCATCGACACCGCTAAAATAACCGTAATTGACTTTTAAAGTCATTAAAACGCTTTTCTTGTGCTTCATAATAATCTTTATCAAGTTCAAAGCCAGTAAACGGAAATTTTAATTCATTACAAGCCAATCTAATTGAGCCACTTCCCAAATGTGTATCTAAAATCAAATCGCCTTCTTTGGCATAATTTTGTAAAATCCATTTGTATAATGCCACAGGTTTTTGTGTTGGATGTATTCTTTGCTCTTTGTCCTTCATATTTTGTTGTAGTAATCCCCACCACCTCCAAGTAAATTTCCTTACTGCTTTATCAAATGAAGTCCAAGCCAATTCACAGTCTGCCTGATAGCTTTCTCCATTGTCTTTATCCCAAACAATCCAACCACTTGCATTATATGGCATTCGTTCAATAAAATGATTTGCACCCCAAATAATTTGATTTTTTGATACCCTAAATAATTGTTCAAAATATTCTTTTGATGGTGGCTCATTATCCCATTCTCCGCCCTTATATTTCCTTGCTGCAACCTTAAAATTTCCGCCTTTAAAATTTCCGTTTCCAGCCAGTGTATGTCCTCCTTTATTTATTCCAATTCCATAAGGTGGGTCAACAATCGCAAGGTCAAAATGATTATCAGAAAAGCGTTTTAAACCCTCTACACAATCCTCATTATACACAACAGAAGGCACTGCTGGTAACACGGGTTTGGCAATATTGCCGTTTTGTACTTCTATTGACATTTTGTATGAATTTTAAACATTAGTAATTCTATTGAACATTGGGGAACGGCAACATCGCAAAGCCCGAAAACGTTAGCTGCTATTTTACCGACCACTCCGAAAGTTTAGACCTGACAACTAATTTCAGTTCATCAACTTTTGACAATGGGCAGCGAAAAGCAACGGTTTTAGTTTGCTCGTTGTATTTAGGTTTAGCACCAGGCCCTTGCCTAGTGCCTCCCCTTGTTTCTTTTTTTTTCTTAATCATTAATATACTGTTTTAGCGTTTGCAGGTACTTGAATAAAAAAAGTTACATCCTCGTTATTCCGCATACATCCGCTGTTTTTATTGTGCTTAATAAAACAAGTGTGATTATTTATGTTAATCCATTCTACATAATATCTACCTGATTTAGTAAGTGCTTTGACCTTTCTATTACCTTGTTCAAGTACGTTGAAGGCGATTTGTTCTGTTGTTTGTATAAGTTCCATTTTTGCTTTTGTTTAATTGTTTAACGATACAAATATACAACGCTTATTTTGAATTTGCAAACTATTTCAAAGATATTTTTAATTTATTTTCTAAAGTGTTGATAATCATCGAGAAAAAACAGCAGCTAACACGCAATTGGCAAAATAAAAGCCATCAGGTGTAGTGCTGAATATGAACGGTAGTGCAAGGCTTTTACTTCGCCAAGCCGCAAACCGTTAGTGGCAATACTCAGAAGCCCTCCGAACAGCGATATTAAAATAGTTTTCGTCTTTCTCTATCCCGACAAATCTGCGACCTGTACGAAGTGCTGCAACGCCTGTGCTTCCACTTCCCATTGTTAAATCAACTACTAAATCGTTTTCGTTGCTGAATGTCTTTATCAAATCTTCCAGCAATAAAACGGGCTTTTGTGTTGGGTGGTAGCCGTTGTAATCCTTTTTGTATTTAAGAATATTGCTTTTGTATTTGTTGCCTTCCCAAAGGTTAAATGTAGAAGCAAAATCTTTTTTATACTGCTCGTCTATTTCTTTCAGGTGGGTATATTCAAAAGGAATATCAATAGTTTTTTTGCAATGGTTAAATAATTCTTCAACCATTAACTCAAATACCATTCCTTCGCCATATCCGAATTTTATAGATGTGTGAAAATTTACACTTTGCTCACTGGAAAATCTTCCACTTGTTCGCATTGCTTCAAGGCATTTTTCTTTTCCGTGCCTTTCATATATTTCAAAAAATATAGCTTTTAACGGGTGCTTTGCTTCATAACAAGCCTTTTTACTAAATATCAAAACATCCTCATAAAAACTAACCATTGCTTTATTTACTCCAAGCCCATTAGCAAAATCGTTTTTCTCCCAAACTGCACGATAAGAAAATGGCACATTTGGTATTGCTTCTGTAATCATTCGGCTTGTGTATGGCTCTTGTGAAAACAAAATCATTTTTCCATTCTTTCTCAATATTCGGTTTGCTATTTCATAAATGTTTTTTGGCTCAATAGCTTTATCCCATTTTTCGGCAGTATTCAAAACCTTATAGTTTCCTGCACTTTCTTTCATTTTAACTACTCCATAAGGCAAATCAGTCAATATTAAATCAACCGAGCCGTTTTGTATTTTATCGCTTTCAATTAAGCAATCACCGTTATACAAAGTACTGCGGCTAACACTGCATTGCTGCAATGGCGGCTGATGTGCTTCATTCAACTCTTGTATTTCAAATAAACTGTTTTGCATAATTCAACTTTAGT
>JAKQEZ010000332.1 GCA_029558435.1 Bacteroidota bacterium | reverse complement strand
TCCAGCCAGCCCATAACAAGCGGTTAGCGTTATTGCCGTTTTCGTTGTTAATTGAAGTTTTGTTTTCCATATCCATTTTTGTTTTTAAGTGAAAGTTTCGTGTTTCAAAGTCGGCAACGAACGCCAAGCCCGAAAACGTTATGTGCAACCCTAAAAGAGCCGCAACTGTGAAACAAATTCTTTATACCTTGCTTCTCCATCATTAAAATATTTAGTATCAATTTCACAACCAACAAAACGCAACTTGGCTTTATCTGCTGAAATCCTACTGCTTGCACTTCCCAAATGGGTATCTAAAACCAAATCTCCTTCTTTTGAAAATTCGCTAAAAATCCAATCATACAATTTAACTGGCTTTTGCGTTGGGTGTATTTTGCCATTAGTGTCCTCCCATTTTGAAGCTGAACCGCACCAATGAATTTTCTTTATTCTCATTGGCTTGTCAAATGAAGTCCAAGCCATTTCACCGTCCGCAAAGTCGCTTTCACCATTATTTTTATCCCAAACAAGCCAGCATTTTGAAGGTGGCAACTGATAGTAATTACCACCCCACACAATTTGGTTTTTAGATACCCTAAATAGTTGCTCCCAATATTCAGCAGTAGGTACAGAATTATCCCAATCATTTTCACCTCTATAAACTTTTTTTAAAGCGTTGCCAAGTTGCATTTTGTTTGCTCCAATCCCATAAGGCGGGTCAACGACAGCAAGGTCAAAGAATTTGTCAGGATAGCGTTTCATGACTTGTATGCAGTCCTCATTGAAAACTTCCGAAAAGGGCTGCACATAACAAGGGTTTTGCGTCAGGCGGGCTGACGTGCTATCCTCAACATTTGTATTTCTATCAATCATTTGTGCTTAAATTAAAGTTTTGTTTTTCAAATCCCGCCCGAGCGTAAAGCCCGAAAACGTTATGTCGCATTTTTTTCTTTATTTTTTTCCCCACCCAAGAACTCCGAAACAGCATTTTTTACACCTTCAACATATTCTTCCTTAACTCTGAATGAAACGGTTTTAGTAGGTGCAAGTTTTTTACGTCCTGCACCTGCTCTTTTACCGCCTCTGGTTTCTTTCATTTGGTAGTTTTGACCTTCATCGCAACTATTACAGAAATCCACCTGCCCAATAAATGAGCAGGTGTAAAATCCGTATTTGCATTTCTTATTTTGCATTAGTCAATTCGTTTGGAGTTACACAATCTTTTTTAATATCGTCCCAAACCATTCTGCTTCCGTTGCCATCACCTGATAATGTAGCAAATACCGGATCACCGTGCTTGTGTATTGGTTGAGCAAGTTCTTGCTCACTCCAATGTGCTTTTTGTTGCACATAAGCCTTTAGGCTGCTTAATCTTTTTTTGTAAGTCATTCCAGTGTTTTTTTCTAAAGTTATTGCTGTATTACCTTTTATTTCAGTAATTACATTTACACCAAAAGCATTTGAGAATGTTACTTCTTG
>JAKQEZ010000261.1 GCA_029558435.1 Bacteroidota bacterium | reverse complement strand
CCCTTGTTTAAAGTTATTTCTACCTGATAACTGTTTTCGTTAGGAATTTCGGTCAATTTTGTAACAACACCTTCAAGATGTCCAAATTCGTAAGAAGGATAATTGTTGAGCTTTATTCTTGCCGTTTGCCCTATTTGTATTTTACCGAAACCAATAGCAGGAATTGTCGCCAAAGCAATAAATCTTTCATTGTTGGTTGTAATTGCAAATAATGATTTTCCTGATTCAATGAATTGGTTTTGATGAACCTTTTCTAACCAAACCAACTTGCCAGAAACTGGAGCGATAAACGAATAGTTTTGTTGCCAGTCTTCTATTCCGTTTTCGATTTCCAATATATTTGCTTGGATATTATTTGTTAATGTACGCTCATTTTCTTGGTATTGAAATTCGGCATCGTTTAACTCTTGCTGTAAATTGATTAAAGTAATTTGTTGCTCAGTCTCCACTTTATTCAAGTTTTCCAAGTCCATTTGCTTTTGACGGAGCAAAGTTTCTTCTTTATAAAATTCCATCTTTGCCGTATAACCTTTTTCGTACAATTGTTGGTCTGCTTTGTACTTTTCTTCGGCATTATTTAATTCGTCTTTTAATAAAGAAAGTTGTTTTGACGAAATAGCAATCAGTTTTTTGTATTGAACAATTTTGTTTTTTAAACTGTTGATTTTTTGAATGGAAAACGTATTTTCTTTCAGTTCCTGTAAATCCTTTAAGTTTTTCTGCAAGTCGTTAAATGTAGTCTGCATTGCTCCAAAAACATGGTTTTCGTTTACTAAAGGCAATTCATCTTTATTGGAAGTTAAATAATCTCTAACCTCTAATACATAATTTTTCAAAAACTCAATTCCGTCTTGCGTTACAGGGTTTTCCATTTCTGCAACAACTTGATTTTTTTCAACTGTTGAGCCGTCTGCAAGTAAAATATTGGTCAACTTCCCCGAACTTTTAACTACCAATTTTACAGGCGGTTCTAAAGTGGTTAATGTTGCATTTCCAAAAATAATATCAGGGTATTTAATAAACCACGACAAAGCAATAAGCATAACAATTAATCCAAAAATTAAGGTA
>JAKQEZ010000260.1 GCA_029558435.1 Bacteroidota bacterium | reverse complement strand
CGTGATTGATACGGTCGTGCATAACCTTTACGTCTGCTTGGTCTAAAGTGCTTGCCCAAATGTTGTATTTGTTGGTCAAACCTGCAAGAAGATTGCCTGTGCCAGCGGCACAGTCCCAGATATAATATTCTTCTTGCCAATTTTCACCCAATAAGTTACATAAATATTTTTGTGAAAGTTCTACCCATTGTCTAGGAGTGAAAAATGCTCCTTTGCGTTCTCTGATGTCTTGCGGAACAAGTAAATCCCTTCGTTCAATAATGTAGTTCTGAAATTCTTTTATTGGCGGACGTTTGTAGCGTTTCCAAAATTGTAAATAGGTTTCTTTGTTTCGTATGTTGATTGTTGCATCAAACATTTGCTTGATGTTTTCCTTCTCAATTTTATAGCCTTGATTTTGAAAAATTACAAATAAATTATCTCTGATTGAAGAGTCATCTTCAATTTTATTGGTGTCTTTATCATCAACAAACAAGTCAGCTAAATAAAAGTCGCTGTTTAAAATACTTGCTTTTTTTAGGTCGTCCCAGTTTACGTCAATAACTGGTTTTACAATGTCAAGCCAACGCAAGTAAATTGGAATGAAATTATTTTTATCAATTTTTATTTTACTCGCTTCTGTCGCTTTTGCGATGTTGTTTGCAATAAATGTTTTTAGGTCTTTTTCGTCTGCTTGATAATCATAGATGTAAGTATTTTGTTTGAGTGTTGCTTCAATTCTGTCCTTGATGAGTTTAAATTCTTTTGTCTCGTGGTTGCTTGGTGCTACGTTCCAGTTAAAGTCGTTGATGTAAAAAATGTCTTGAACACTGATATATGGAACAAACGCAATTTTTTTGAAGTCAAAAGCTCCAAGAAATGCAGGAGGCAATGTTTTGTCTAAAGTCCGGGCTTTACCGATTGTAAGAACCAATTGAACAAACATTGTCGGAACGTCAAAGTTGCCAGTTTTAGCTTCAGCCCAAAGTAGCGGTGTCCGTCCGAAAATGTTGTCTTGTTTTGGGAAAACTGTAAAATCTACGTTACCCAAAATCTCTGTCGTGTCGAATGATTTAAACCAGTCCGCACCGACTTTATTTTTAAGTTCTTCTTCTCTGATATTTTTATATTTGCTGAATTCAAGTCACAAATGCAACTTCTGAGTTAAACAATAATTTTTCCATTACAAATATAGGATTTTCATAGTTAAATCGTTTACGAGGTCT
>JAKQEZ010000254.1 GCA_029558435.1 Bacteroidota bacterium | reverse complement strand
TCTGGAAATGGATGATAAATTGAAGTTTGGGCTTTGGAATGACAAAATATAAAAATTGACACTAGAAATAATACAAAGTTCCTTTTCATAAAAATAAGATTAAAAGTAAATTAGTGAACCTAAAAATGTCTGGTAACGTTTTGCGGCTTGGCGTAGTGGCGGATTTTCACCACAAATGTTGATACGAAGCACTACTGTTTGTTTACCCACAAAACTGTCATACGAAGCACTGAACCCGCCATTACGCCAAACCGCTGTTAGCTGCTGCCCTTCTTGTCTGTCGTTGGTTTCGCTGTCTTTGGTGCGGTTGGACAGACACAATCTTTGCCAAGTTTTGGCTTGTGGGTCGGCTTGTGCGACTTGGCAATGTGTGTGGCTGTGAAGCGTTGGCTTTTTTGTCATTTTACACTTTCTTCAATAATTTCAATTTCGTCTTTTGTCAAGCCATAAATTTCATAAACAGCTTTATTTATTTGTGTTTCTAAATCTTGTGTTTTCTTAATGTCACTCTTGTCTGTCGCTAAAATTGTCTGAACAAGTTTTTTGATTTCATTGTGTTTCGTTGAGCTTTCCTTAATTGGTAGTTCACTCAAAAAAGTCTTTGAAATATTTACGGTCAAAGTAGATTTGTTAGAAAACATTACTGAGTAATACCAATTCAGAACTTTTGAGTTTAATAACGCTAGGAAATAGTCCAAAGAAATAGTTGCATCATCATTTAAAACAAGGTTATTTACTGAGTTAAAAGTATAATACTGGTTTCTGTCTATTGTGCAAGTAAGTGGGCTTGTCCCTCCACTAATTCTTTGAATTATTATTTTGTCTGAAAGATAAATTTCTTCTTCTCTCGCTCTGTTTAAAAGTTCTCTGTCGTAGTTGATGTAATTATTGTCAAAGGAAATATTATAACGCCCAAAGTTTTTACCATAAAGAAGTGGTTTGTATTTGCTGTTTACTTTGGAATTCTTTACATACTTGTCCTTATCACCGTCTATTCCAGGAGAAATGTATTTAAAGTAGTTATTTAATGGATTTGAATTTGCCTGAATTTTTTCAATTAACTTAATTTCATTATCGTTGAGAAGTATGTTAAAGGT
>JAKQEZ010000164.1 GCA_029558435.1 Bacteroidota bacterium | reverse complement strand
TTGTTGGGCGTATATCAACATTCTGAAGTAGCTGGAAGAAAGAACGTATAAGCAGCAGCAGACACCTGTCAGGATCAAAGTAACACTGGCGTTTTTTGATACATCAGATACACCATTTTTGCTGTTATAAAAAAATAATGGTTGGGATGCTTATGTCTACAAAACAGAATTTTGAAGGAATTTTTTAAAAATACAAGTAAAAAAGGAAATATACAAAATAGTAATACGTTTATAAACAAGTTGGTGGCAATTGAAACAAAAAAGACAAAACGATTGAGATGATTGAATTATTAATTTTACAAATTGATTCCACACTAGTTTCTAAAAATTTTTTTTCAGATTACTCTGAGTATATTGTTGGAATACCGACTTTTATTCTCTCTTCAATGATTGCATATTGGATTTTCAAAAAGCAGGTCCAAAAAAAAGAGCTGAGTTATAAAATAGCTAATCCAATTCAACTAGTTAATATTAAATCAAATTTCAAAAACAGATTTGAAGTGTTTTTTGACAAGAAAAAAATACAGGATTTGTCATTACTTTCAATTGAGTTTATTAATACAGGAAATCAACCAATAAAAAAAGAAGATTTCGAAGGTGGCATTACCTTAGAATTAAGCCAAAGTATAAATAAAAATATTGATATTCTGTCAGCTGAAATTGTTGAACGCACACCTAACAATATTGCAAATCAATTGGTCAGTAATAATGAAAAATTTCAAATTTCTCCTTGCTTGCTAAATCCTAAGGACAAATTCAAGATTCAAGTAGTAGTGGATTTTGAAGAACCAGATGGAATTAGGATGAAAGTAAATAGTAGAATTGCTGGGATTAATAATTTAAAAAAAATATCATCAAATGAAAAATCATTATTGGAATATATCATTAATAATCGAATGTTAGCAATAATAATTACTTTATTTATGATGATAACTGCTATAGGGGCTATATCTGAAGCTATAAGTACATTCATAGAATTTCTAATCAAAAAATGAAAACTGCCACCAACAAAGCATAAAATGTTCATGAGGGCTATCCGCCCTCACGCCATTTATGCGAGCCGTTGGCAGTAATGCTACGAGCTGAAGCGACCGTAAAACAATGAAAGTTTATCAATTCAACAAAGAAAAATACAAAAATTGCATCTTGATGGACTTGGGAGATTCCCGAGACATTCCGCAATTTAATTTTTCTGATGAACCTCATTGTGCTACGTTTTACGAAATTATAATCATCCGAAAAGGAAAAGGCATTATTTTCTTGGATGATAAAAAAATAGATTTTAAAGAAGGTGCATTTATTTTTATTTCGCCTAATCAAAAAAGAAGATGGCAATTATCAGATGCTAAAATTGAAGTAAATTTTATCATCTTTGAACAAAGTTTTTTAAACGATTTTTTTTCGGATAAATTTTTTGTGTATCGCTTGCATTATTTTTACTCTAAACAAATTACACCTTACTTTTTTCCTTCAAAAAGGTTATTCTCTTTTGAAAATGATGTTTTCAAAGAAATCCAAATGGAGCTTAAAAACTATCAAAAAGATTCTGCACATTTGCTTCGTTCAATATTATACTATATTCTTGTAAAATTAAATCGTTATTTCTGCGAATTTCATCTCATCAATAGCACAATGCACGAAAATGAATTGGCTATTCAATTCAAAGAACTATTGCAAAATAATATCTGTAAAATTCAAACTATTAATGAATATTGCCAATTATTGAACATAAGTAGAATATCTTTAAATGCTTCAGTAAAAAAACAATTTGGTATGACGGCAACTGACTTTTTAGACACTCATTTGTTGTACGAAATCAAAGACCAAATTCTATTTACAAACAAAAGTATGGCTGAAATTGCTTATGAGTTTAATTTTAAAGAACCTCAACATCTCAACCGTTTTTTTAAAAGATTAACCCATCAAACACCACTTGAATTTCGAGTTGCTTATCAAAATGGTTATACTAAATAGATTAAAGGTTATTATCCAATAGTCCTTTCGCTGCAACTTTGCATCATTATTTAACAGTTTAATTTTATAATGATGAACAAAATAAAAATTTCCCTTTTCATAGCCTTATTTGGCTTATTATTCACAAGTTGCGATAAAGACGATGACAATAATCCCGTTGTAACCGTTCCGTCTCAACTTTCCGTGTCTAATGCACAATTCTTCCCAGAAGATGTGGTAGTTCACGATAACAAAGTCTATGTTTCAGGCTTTGGTGATGGAAGTATTCATAAATTTGACCTTACTCAAAGTACAGCATCTGCTCAACAAATTGTTTCTGCCGAAAACACTACTTATACAGCAAGTTGGGGTTTAAATGTAGATGCATCAAAAGGTACGTTGCTTAATATTACAAATGCCCCTTACTTTTTTAACGGAACCGTTTCTGCTCCTTCAAAAGTAAATGCGTATAAATTGAACGACAATTCTAAAGTGTCTTCTTGGACTATGCCAGCAGGAACTGTTGGAAACTCTATTGTTGTGGCAAACGGATTTTATTACATTGGCGATATTGGACCAACTACAAGAATTATCAGATTAAATCCAAATGATGGTACTACTACGATTAAAACAGACGCACAATGGAGTAACGGTTTTGGTTTTGGTGGAATGATTTATGCCAACAACGGTATTTATGGTGTTCACGGAGGGAAAATGTGGTATATCCCTGTAGCTTCAAACGGTGATTTGGGAACAGTTACAGAAGTATCAGGCATTAGTAATGTATTTGCAGATGGTATGACTTGGGCGGGTAATAACACGATTTATTATTGCGAAAACGATGCTCAAAACCCAGCAAATGTGGGCAAAGTTTGGAAAGTTACTTTATCTTCTAACACAGCAGGAACAGCAACGCTTGCTTCAATCCCAAACAATGGTAGTTTGAATAATCCATCGGGAGTTTATTTCCAAAGAATTAACAATAAAAACTATCTTTTTGTAAATGAATCTCAAATTTTCAACACACCAACCACGCCTTTTAAAGTAAATATTCACGAAATTCAATAGTCTTAAAATTTAATAAAATGAGAAAATCAATTTAAATTTTTGCGATCTTAATTGGTCTTACATCTTGTTCAACCGCTCAAAAATCTAATAAAATGGATACAACAAATTTAAAAGAAATCACTCAAAAATTTTATGACGCTTTAAGCACCCAACCAAATGATGCAACAGCAACAAATTTATCCAATTGGATGGCGGATAAATGGGTTTCAATTCCAACTCCTCCGGGTGGAGCAGATCTTAGTGGTTTTGTAAAAACCTTACATATGTTTCACGGAATGATACCAGATTTGAAATGGGAAGTACACGAAATGCTGGTGGATGGTAACAGAGTAATTGTTCGCAGTACAGCCACAGGAACACCCAATTCGCCAGAAGGACATTTCTTTGGTGTGCCAACAAATGGAACAAAATCATTTGAAATTCAAACTATTGACATTCACACAATAGAAAATGGTAAAATCGTAAATTCATACCACTGTGAAGATTGGGCAACTGCCATCAAGCAAGTAACATTAAAGTAAATTCGTTTTCAAGGTCAAATAATCAAAATCAGAAAAGTGAAATACCTTTTCTGATTTTCTTAGTTATACAAAAAACATTTAATATGCAAGCAATTATCAGAACAAAAGCAGGCAAAGAATTTTCTACAATGAAAATCCAAAATATAGAAAGTCCAAAAGTTCAATCGGAAGAATTGAAAGTCAAAATGATTTCAAGTCGTATCAATCCTGTTGATATGGATTTGATGAAAGGGTTTCCTTCATTGAATTACAAAAATCTTCAAATTGGAGGGATAGATGGATCGGGAATTGTTTTAGAAGTTGGAAAAGGAGTTAGTGATTTTAAGGTGGGCGACAAAGTCTTTTTTTATCGAATGTTCAGCGACATTGGAACTTGGGCAGAAGAAATTACTATTCCTGCCAACTATTGTGCAAAAATTCCAAACAATATTGAAGCGAAAGAAGCAGGTGCAATTGCTTTGCCCTTACTTACAGCTTTTGATAGTTTGCAACAACTCAACGCTAAAAAAGGTGAAAAGATTTTGATTCACGGCATTGGTGGCGGAGTTGGTTTTCAAGCATTGCAAGTAGCCAAACAAATGGGACTATATGTAATTGGCACGGGAAGTCAAAGCGACAAACACGATTTAGAAAAAGCAGGAATTGACCAGCTTATTGATTACAAAATACAAGACTTTTCTCAAGTATTGAAAACCAAAGAAGTGGATTACATTTTCGATACTTTGGGCGACGCAATTTTGAAGAAATCCATTGCTTTACAACCCAAAAAAATAGTTTCAGTAAAATATGTAGATACTTCACAAATGCACAAAGCAGGTGTAAACTTACCAGTAATTATGAAATGGTTAATGAAAATAATGATGGGAAAATTTACCAAGTTGGCAAAGAAAAATAGTGTACAATTAATTGGTCAAGTTACAGGAGCAAACGGAAAAATGTTGCAAAAAGCAGTTGACTTAATAAGCGTAAACTATATTTCAAGAAACTTTAAATCACTATCATTTACGGACATTTCAACAAATGGACTGACTAAAAATGATGTTGGGAAAGTGATAGTATTCTGATAAAATAAATAAGCACTACTGCCAACAGGGTATTGCCAAAAGCGGGGCTTCAGAGCTAAATCGAACATTTGTACATTTTATGTATCTTTGTGCTAGATTAAACATTTGTGCCTTTAACACCCCGCCTTCGGCAATACCCAAAACGTTGGCAGTAATGCTACGAGCGACCGTCAAAACTGGCAGAAACTACTTTGACGACTTTTTCAAATCCTTCAATCCCCAATCGGACATATTATCGATAATTGGCAACAAAGTTTGACCGTATTTTGAAATTTTGTATTCCACTCTTGGTGGAATTTCTGCATAAATAATCCGTTCTAAAATTTTATCTTCTTCCATTTCACGAAGTTGGTTGACCAACATTTGCTTACTTATATCAGGAATTGCTTTTTGCAACATTGAAAATCTATTGCAGTCTTTTCGTATTAAATGAATAATGACAGGCTTCCATTTACCACCAATTTTATTTAAGCAATGGGTAACAGGACAATCATTTGGATTAAATTCCTTTGTTTTTCTTTTATTCTCCATTGGTCTATATTTTTAGACTATAACGATAATTATTGACTACACATTTTATTTGGACAAAGGTAATAAATTTGCCCTTGTAAAATCAAATAAATTTTAAAATATGGTTACAAAGAAAATTTTAATTGGAGTATTGCTGATAATAGTTTCAGCAATTGGAGTAAAGGCGTTTGCACATTCTCGTCTTTCAAAAGAAGAAAAGGCAAAACACATTACCGAAAAAATGGCAAAGAAATTTTCACTTTCGGAAGAACAGAAGGCAAAAGTATTTCAAATTAACCTTGACAGAGCCAACGGACACGAAGACGCTTACAAACAAGGTAGAAAAAAAGAAGTTATCCAAAATGCAGTGGCAAAATGGAGAACAGATTTAAAGCAAGTGTTAACTGCTGAACAAGCTCAAAAATTGAAAATCTAATGAAGAAAATCGTTTTAGGATTTCTTGCTATCCTTTTAACAGCAGGAACAGTTTATTCACAATCAAAAAAAGTAACAAACAAAAAAAACAAACAAATGACAACAATAGCAGAAATCAAACAATTTATTCAAGGTGGAGAATGGACTTCACTATCAACAGAGCTTCGTCCATTTGAAGACCGTTTAGGTACAGGAAAAATTCAACCATTTTACGTGAAACGCATTTTCAAATATTTACCAAACGACCGATTTGAAGGAACAATCATAAGTTCAGCCGATCCATTTGGACAAATGCCTTTGGTTCAATTCACATTCAAAGGACACACCGTTTGGGGAAAAGAACACCAAATTGCAAAAGGTGCTTTTGAAATTGACTACATTTTAGACGAAGCATTTGAAGTAACACCATTGCACCCAATGTTTGCAGATCAACTGAACCAAGCACCAGCAAAAGGACTAAACAAATGGGAAGCAAACAAAATGCAAGACATTAAAGGCAAAGAATTTCCGTTGTTTGGCATAAAAGAAGGTGAAACCGTCGGTGATTACGATTTGATTTACATTCACAACAATATGCTTTTTATGGGTAGCAAACACGTGGACGGTCGTGGATTTGACAAACCAGAAAACCGACCAACGAACTTACAAGTTCCGTTAGAAAGAAAATAAACATTTAAAACTGACATAATTGAAGCAGAAAGGTGAAATATCTTTTCTGCTTTTTGTATTTTAGCGGACGAAAAAAGCACTACTGCCAACATCGGTTTGGCAATATGGCGGCTAAAGTGCTTATATGAAACATTTGTGCAAGGTTCAACAGCAGTATTTCTATTGAACATTTGTGCTAAAAATCCGCCACATCGCCAAGCCGAAAACCGTTATAGCCAATGGTAGGACGACCGTAACAACTTAAAAATATGGGACTGACAGACATAAAAAAGGAACTTAAAAAACTCGACAAGGACAAACTCATAGACCTTGTTGCGGACTTGTATAAAAAGAACAAATCAGTAAAAGAGTTTTTTGACTTTTACGTAAACCCCAACGAGAGAGAACTTTTTGAAAAATATCGTAACAAAGTATTTGAAGCGTTTTATCCAAAGCGTGGTTACAACTACAAACTCAAAGACGGCAAACAAGCAATCAGCGACTTCAAAAAACTTGGACCATCCGCTGACTTACTGGCTGACCTAATGCTATTTTACGTTGAGACAGGCGTAAAATTCACCAACGACTTTGGAGACATAGACGAAGGTTTTTATTCAAGTATGGAGACAACTTATGTTGCTGCCTTGACACTAATGAGAAAGGAAAACTTACTCGACAAATTTGCCGACCGTGCAGGGAAAGTTGTAAGCGACACAAGCGGTATTGGCTGGGGTTTTCACGACTATTTGTGTGACGTTCACTCTGACTTTTATACTGATTATGCTGACGACATAGACGAACCAACAGAGCAACAAGAGAAAGAGAAAATTATTATACTTGGTGGACAATGATGACAAGAACCACTGGCTATAACAGGGGTTTGCCAAAATGGGGGCAATAGTGGTAAATTGAACATTTGTATTTCTATTGAACTTTTGTACTAAATTTGAACATTGGTGCTTCGAAATCCCCAACTTCGGCAAGCCCCAAAACGTTATGTGTTTTACTTTGGAAGTGCCCCCGTCCTTCGGCCGGGGTCGGGCTATCCGCTGTATCCCGATACATATCGGGAAGCCGCTTCTTCCCTCACTTTTTATCGCTCCAGCCCTGACAAATTTCCATTGACAACATGATAACACACATTGGCCGTGGTTTTACCGTTTATTGTTTCTTTCTTCCATTTCGTAAAACGTCTCTGCTATTCCCAGC
>JAKQEZ010000158.1 GCA_029558435.1 Bacteroidota bacterium | reverse complement strand
GGGGTGACTGCTCAACTGTTCCACCGCATTCACCAATTTTAAAATCTCGTCTTGGTTAAAGCTGTCTTTAAAAACCACCTCTTGCACCGAAAAAACACCTTCGGTAAGCGTTCCTGTTTTGTCCATCACAACCGTATCCACCGATGCTAACAAATCCAAGAAATTACTACCTTTTACCAAAATTCCAGATCTACTTGCCGCCCCAATTCCACCAAAATAACCCAATGGAATGGAAATTACCAAGGCACACGGGCAAGAAATAACTAGAAAAATAAGTGAACGATACAACCATTCAGAAAAACGATAATGGTCAACAAAGAAAAATGGCAACAAGCAAATTAAAACAGCCGACAACACCACCAATGGCGTGTATATTTTTGCAAATTTTCGGATAAACAATTCAGTTGGTGCTTTTTGTGCACTTGCGTTTTGCACCAATTCCAATATTTTACTCAGTTTACTATCGTTGTATGCTTTGGTAACTTGAATTTGACAAGCCGATTGAAGGTTCAACATACCCGCCAAAACTTCCTCGCCTTGCTGTTTGGTATCTGGAACACTTTCTCCTGTCAATGCTGCGGTGTTAAACGCTGCCGTTTCTGACAATAAAATACCGTCCAATGCTACCTTTTCACCAGGTTTTAATTGAACAACTGCACCAATTTCAACTTCTTGAGCATGCACCGTTTGCGTTTGTCCGTTGCGGATAATTGTCACCTCATCTGGTCGTTGGTCCAACAAAGCCTTAATATTTCCTTTTGCTTTTGAAACAGCCATTGTTTGAAATGCTTCGCCAATGGAATAAAACAACATCACAGCAACTGCTTCTGGATACTGACCAATGGCAAAAGCACCAATAGTGGCAATGGTCATCAAGAAAAATTCTGAGAAAAAATCATTATTTCGTATGCTTTCTATCGCTTCTTTCAAAACGGGCATTCCCACTGGAACGTAGGCCGAAAAATACCACGCCACACGCACCCAATCTGTAAACCAAGCGGGTTGAAAATAATCCATTCCAATACCCAAAAGCAACAAACAAAACGAAATAAGAGGTTGTTGAAATAAGGAAAAAACACTTCCTCCGTGTTCATGGTTATGCTCGTGTTCGTGGTGTTGATGCGCTGTTGCAGAACAACACTTTTCTTGCTCGGGATGGGAATGTTGGTGGCTCATAACTAGTTACATTCGCCAGTTGGCTTGCAAGTTTTTCCCTCAATCACTTCAAATGGGGTAGCAGGGTTTTCTTTTTGCCATTCTTCAAATGCTTTTTCTATTGTTTGCAAAAAAACGGTTGGTGCTTGTGCACCAGAAACAGCATATTTTCTATTCATCACAAAAAACGGAACACCTTGTATGCCCAATTGTGCAGCTTCTTGTATATCTGCATGAACAGCATCAGCAAATGCTTGATTGTTCAACGCTTCATCCACTTCTTGCTCAGAAAGTCCGATGAAAGAAGCAATGGTTATCAACTCGTTTTTATCGTTTAAATCGCGACCATCGGTAAAGTGAGCTTTAAAAAATTGTTCTTCCGCCGCATCGCCCAAACCTTTAGTTTTTGCCAACTGAATGATGCGGTGTGCATTGAACGAATTGGCAACTTTTACATTGTCAAAATTATAGGTTAATCCTGCTTTTTTGGCGGTTTTAGTTACCGATTGATGGATGTCTATACATTCTTTCATCGACCAACCTTTGCGTGCTGCCAAGTATTCATAGGTATTTTGTTCAACTTTTGTGGTGGGTGTTGTTGGGTCTAACTGAAAACTTTTCCAAACCAACTCAATGCGATCGGCGTGTTTAAATTTTGCCAATGCTTCTTCGTAATTTCGTTTGCCGATGTAGCAAAACGGACACATGATGTCGCTCCAAACTTCAATTTTCATTTTATTCTCTTTTTTAGTGGTTGCGTTTTCTTGTTGTGAAAACCCATTCCATCCTATAAAAATACTAACTATCAACAGTAAAGTTGTTTGTTTTAACATTGTTGTAACTTTAATCTCTTTCAAATTTACGAACTTTTCTATCAAAAAAAGCTTGTGTTGCTAAAATGTAACGATGAGTTTGATGCTTAAATTGCGTCCCATGTTGTAAATTCCAGAACGATTGTTGGGCGTTTGACTGTAATATTCAAAATATTTTAAGCGACTTAAATGCGATTGATAGGCTCTGTTCAATACATTATTGGCTTGCACGATTAATTGAATGGAATGTTCTGGGTTGTAAAAAAACTCAACATTTACGCCCGTATGCAACAACGTGTAATCGGGTGTGTAGGTTTCTGTTCCATTTAAACTTAGATAACGGTGTTGCTTGGCACTAAATTCTACTTCTATACTTGGTGTAATTTTTATTGGTTTTTTTGCCTTAATCGTCCATTCATACGCCAAGTTGGAGCGAATGGTTAACGGTGGAATCAAGGGTAAATATTCTCCATCAACACCTTTACCTTTGAATTGTGAATTTTTGTTGAATCCATAAACCAATGTTAGACTAGAATTCCATTGCATCCCTTTAAGCGGAACAGGATGAATGTTCAACCCAACATCGGCACCCAACAAATGTGCTTTGGATTGTTGGTATTGATAGGTTTTATTGCCTTGCGCGTCCACAACAATAGTTCCATGTTCATCGGCAACCGACGACATATAAATGTAGTTTTGAATGTTGTTGTTAAACAAACCTGCACTAGCCGAAAAATGAGGGAAATCCAACTGAATGCCTATGTCTTCTTGCAACGAAAATTCGGGTTTAAAGTTTCTATTTCCCAAATAAACAATGTGAGCACCCGGGTCTAAGCCATTGCTCCCAATTTCTGTAACATTGGGCGATCGATAAGCTCTTCCTACATTTGCTTTCAAACTAATGTTTTCTGTTGGTTGATAAGTTGCTCCTACACTACCGCTCATTCCTTGAAACAATTTTTCATAGGCTTGAAATTGCAAATAGGCAGAAGAATTGGCTGCTACTTGCTGGTCAAAACCGGTTGTTGGGTTGGTTCCGACATAAAAATCATTCCAACGGATGTAACGCCAATCGTAACGCAAACCTCCGCTTATGCTCCATTTATTTTTTTTCCATTTGGCATACAAATAAGCACCTCCATCCAATAAGTGGTAGTCGGGAATGGGAAAATCTGTAGCGTCTTTATTTTTATTTTGTTGCACCATTCCATTAATACCAACAGAAATGGAAATATTGGAAAAATCGGGTGCATTGTAACGAAAACCATAATTCATGGTGTTGAGTTGCATGTACATTCCAGCTTGTTTCGGTAAACTTGGATGCGTGTATTCTCTTCGTCGGTTTTGTTGCACTCCCAACAATACGTCTATGCTCCCCTTACCTACTCGATAGAAACTATGCGCATACACGCGATAATGTTGGATATGTTGTGCCAAATCGGGAGTTTTATATGAATTTAATTCCTTCTGTGTCAAAATTGGACGGTTGGTAATGTCATCTTGATCGCCTTCAAAAACTTGTTTGGTAAATTGACGTGTAAGCGAATCGCGGCTACCATCTGGAATTCCTTGATGATTATCGTACAACGTGAAATTCAAATGGGTGTAACCGTATTTAGACTGATGACCTGCTAATGCAGAAAAATTTCCAACGTTAAAATTGGTGAGATACACCCTGCCATCCACTGGGTTTTGATAGTTTTTTGCCATTTTATAAGAACCCCGCAAGGCAAACAGCCAACCATTTTTTGCATAATTTAAGCGCAAGCCATTGCCTATTAATCCGTTGTTGGTTTGGTACTCTGACGTGAATTTTCCATGCAATAATCCATCGTTTAGTCGCGGAATTGCAGGAAACAAACTCACCACTCCAGCAATTGCGTCGGAGCCATAAAGCAAACTTGCCGGACCTTTAATTACTTCGGCCTTATCCATGTTGTAGTCGTCCACTTCCAACCCATGCTCATCGCCGTATTGTTGCCCTTCTTGGCGAATACCATCATACAAGGTCAACACCCGATTATAGCCCAAACCGTGAATAAATGGTTTGGAAATGTTGGGTCCTGTTTTCACAACATTGAGTCCCGGTACATTTTTCACCAATGCATCTACAATGTTGTTTTCTACTGCTCTATCCAATTGCTTAGTTGAAACTGCCAAAATTGCAATGGGGTTTTCTTTGATGGAGGATGCCCTCGTGGAGCCTGTTACAACCACTCCTTCCAAAATTGCGTTGATGGGTCGCAATAAAATGGTTGTAGTGATAGTTGAATCAGAAATTTTTAGTGAATCTGCAACATATCCTGCAGCATGAATTTGAAGATGCGTTGGAAAAACATCAACGGTAATAGTAAACAATCCTTTATCATTGGTGAGTGCTCCGTTGGTTGTATTTTGTTGAATAATGGAACAAAACTCAATCGGTAAATGTGTTTGTGCATCTTTTACAATGCCTTTAATTATTGTTTGACTAAATGCAACCGATTGATACAGAATGAATACTATTAATAATCGTAAGTTTGACATGTGTATTTTATTTGCAAAACTAATATAGTTAGACTTATCTAACAAATAAATTTATAGAAATCTTTCATATATTTGTAGAATGGTATCACAAACAGAAGAAAATTATTTAAAGGCATTGTTTCATTTAACCACAGAAACAGAGGGAAAACAAGATGCTGGCACCAATGAATTGGCGGTTTTTTTGGAGGTAAAACCAGCTACGGTCAGCGATATGTTGAAAAAACTCAAAGAAAAAGAGTTGGTTGCCTATGAAAAATATGGAAAAATAGCTCTTACCGAAAAAGGAAGGGATTATGCGGTGATGGTCATTCGCAAGCACCGACTTTGGGAAACTTTTTTATATGAAAAATTAAATTTTAGTTGGGACGAAGTGCACGAGGTTGCCGAGCAATTGGAGCACATACAATCCAAAAAATTGGTGGAAGAATTGGAGCGTTTTTTAGGTTTTCCAGAGATAGATCCTCATGGCGACCCAATCCCCAATGCCAAGGGTCAAATCAAAATGGTTCAACGCCAAACACTTGCCCAAATTGCAACTGGTAAAACATGTAAATTAGTTGCTATTAAAGACAGTAGTGCTTCGTTTTTGCAATATGCGTTGCAACTAGGTTTGGGCTTGAGCACCCAAATAAAAATAAAAAACCGCCATGATTTTGACGGTTCTTTAGAAATTGAAATAAACGGCAAACCATCAACTGTAAGTCAAAAATTTGCCGAAAATGTATTTGTGGTGTAGTCAAAAACTACTCTCCTTTTGCTTTTTCTTTTGTGAGGGCGATGTCTAATACTTCTTTCATGCGCGTCACGTAGTGAAATGTCAAACCGGTTAAATATTCAGGTTCAATTTCTTCAATATCTTGTCGGTTTTTTTCGCACAAAATAATTTCTTTGATTTTGGCACGTTTTGCCGCTAAGATTTTTTCTTTAATGCCGCCAACTGGCAATACTTCGCCACGTAACGTTATCTCACCTGTCATTGCCAAGTTCTTCTTCACTTTTCGTTGTGTGAACGATGATGCCAAAGACGTTAACATCGTAATACCAGCACTTGGACCATCTTTTGGTGTTGCTCCCTCAGGCACGTGTATGTGTACGTTTGAGTTTTCAAACACTTCTTGGTTTAAATTCAACCAATGGCTGTGCGATTTCAAAAATTCAAGAGCAATAACTGCCGATTCTTTCATCACATCTCCCAAGTTTCCTGTCAACGTTAATTTTTCTTTTCCTTTGGTGATAGAAGATTCGATGAATAAAATATCGCCTCCAACACTTGTCCACGCCAAACCTGTAACCACACCAGCAATGTTGTTGTTATCATATTTAGTTTTTTGGCGTCCAGGACCAAGAATAGTTTTCAAATCTACTTCGGTAATTTTAACCTCAAAGCTTTCTTCCATAGCAATTTGACGTGCTCGGTTGCGCACCAATTTGGCTACCATTTTTTCCAAACCACGCACTCCCGACTCGTTGGTATATTCTTCAACTAATTTCTCAAGCACTTTTTTGTCTAACGAAATGTCTTTTTTGGTCAAGCCGTGTGCTTCAATTTGTTTGGGCAACAAATGTTGTTTTGCAATTTCAATTTTTTCTTCAATTGTATAGCCGTTTACTTCAATCAACTCCATGCGATCGCGCAAAGGAGCTTGAATATCTGCCAAATTATTTGCTGTTGCAATGAACATTACTTTTGACAAATCCATTTCGGTTTCAACATAATTGTCGTAAAAAGCACTGTTTTGCTCAGGATCAAGTACTTCCAATAATGCCGATGATGGATCACCGTGATTGCTTCTTCCCAATTTGTCAATTTCATCGAGAATAAACACCGGATTGGCTGCTTCGGCTTTTTTCAAGTTTTGCACCACTCTACCTGGCATTGCTCCAATGTATGTTTTTCTATGTCCACGAATTTCAGATTCATCGTGCACACCACCCAAGGACATGCGCACGTATTTTCTGCCCATTGCCTCGGCAATTGATTTACCTAACGAAGTTTTTCCTACACCTGGAGGTCCATAAAAACACAAAATTGGTGCTTTCATGTTGCCTTTTAACTTTAAAACTGCCAAATGTTCCAAAATACGTTCTTTCACTTTTTTGAGTCCGTAGTGGTCGCGTTCCAACACTTTACTAGCACGTTTTAAATCGTGAATGTCTTTTGTATAAACGCCCCAAGGCAAATCCAACAATAAATCCAAATAATTGAGCAACACCGTGTATTCGGCTCCTTGTGGGTTGGTACGTTTAAGTTTTTCTAATTCTTTATAAAATACTTTTTCTGTTTTTTCGTCCCACTTTTTACGCAAAGCACGCTCTTGCAATTCTTGGACATCCATTTCATGCGGACTTCCACCCAATTCATCTTGAATAGTACGAATTTGCTGGTGTAAAAAGTACTCACGTTGCTGACGATCTATATCTTTTTTTACTTTGGATTGAATTTCATTGCGCATTTGTAACATTTGCACTTCTAAATTCAACTGCTCTAGCACCAACATTAAACGTTTTTTAGCGTCCAATTCATCCAAAATGGATTGTTTTTTTGCCACATCGGCATTCATATTGGAACTAACAAAATTGATTAAAAACGAAGGAGAATCGATGTTTTTTAATGCAAAAGATGCTTCGGAAGGAATGTTGGGGCTCTCCTTAATGATTTGCAAAGCCGATTCTTTCACCGAATCAATCAAAAAGGTCATTTCTTTGGAAGTGTAATCAACTTTTGGTTCTTCCAAATACTGTACACGTGCTTTGATAAACGGCTCACTTTGAATAGGTTCAACCAACTCAAAGCGACGTTTTCCTTGAATGATGGCTGTTGAACTTCCATCAGGCATTTTTAGCAAACGAATGATTTGAGCAACCGTTCCAATTTTATGTAAATCATCAAATTCTGGCGATTCATCTTCTTGGTCTTTTTGAGATACAACTCCCACTATTTTATCACCCTTGTTGGCCGCTTGAATCAACTTAATGCTTTTATCTCTCCCCACAGTGATTGGAATTACCACTCCTGGAAAAAGCACATTGTTGCGCAACGGTAAAATGGGTAAAATATCAGGATATGATGTATTGTTCATTGTCTCCTCCTCATCGGAAGTGATAAGGGGAATGAATTCTGTTTCTGAATCAATAATATCTGTTAATTGCTTTAAAGCGTCTTTTAATTGGTCGTTCATATTATTTATAAATCTTTAGACAAATTGGCAGATATTTTCAAAAAACCTGCTGTCTTTGCACTATTTTTAAAGTACTGTTATAAATTTCAATCATTGTGCCACAGCTTAAAAACTGAAATTTTGTCGCAATTAGTACTTTTCACCCATCGAAGCACAAACTAATTTTATATAAACCTTATCTTTGTGAAATAAAATTACAAAAATATGACGCAACAAGAATTTTTCAACGATATTCTACAAGGTGTTCCAGCACAAATTCCTGCAAAAAAAGCTTACGAACCGAACATAAATCATGCTCCTAAACGTAAAGCTATTTTAAGTGAAGATGAGAAAAAATTAGCTGTTCGCAATGCCTTGCGTTATTTTCCAAAAGAACAACACGCTGAGTTGGCAAAAGATTTTGCCGATGAATTGAATCAATATGGGCGCATTTACATGTATCGTTATCGTCCTGATTACAAACTATTTGCCCGTTCTATTGACGAATATCCGGGCAAGAGTTTACAGGCAAAAGCCATTATGTTGATGATTCAAAACAATTTGGATTATGCTGTGGCACAGCACCCTCATGAATTGATTACCTATGGTGGAAATGGGGCTGTTTTTCAAAACTGGATTCAGTACCGCTTAACTATGAAATATTTGGCAGAAATGACCGATGAACAAACATTGGTGATGTATTCTGGCCATCCGATGGGTTTATTTCCATCCCATAAAGATGCTCCACGTGTGGTAGTAACCAATGGAATGATGATTCCCAACTATTCACAACCCGATGATTGGGAGCGTTTCAATGCGTTGGGAGTAACACAATACGGACAAATGACTGCTGGTTCTTATATGTACATTGGTCCACAAGGAATTGTGCACGGAACAACCATCACCGTTTTGAATGGTTTTAGAAAAATTGGAAAAACAATTAAAGGAGGCTTGTTTGTTACGGCAGGACTTGGAGGAATGTCGGGTGCACA
>JAKQEZ010000142.1 GCA_029558435.1 Bacteroidota bacterium | reverse complement strand
TGGCTTTGCGAAGGATTGGCTTTGTGCGTTGGGGCAAAGCCAAATGTGCCACTTGCGTGCTGGCATAAAATTGTTTTTAAAAAATGCGGGTGGGGAAAAAATAAAAAACATAGGGTCGGTCAGCGTGTCGGTTTAAATGCTGTCCGTTTGTAATATCGTTTCTATGTCTTTGGTCACCTGTCAAAATGGTTTACTTTTTTCTGTTTCTGTAACTCGATTGTTTGTCGTGTCGCTGTCCTAATACACTTGCTGCCAACGGACAAGTATATGCGTAGTTGCGGGATTTCAAGGCACTATCGTTTCAAGTTTGCACAAATGTTTATTACCTGCACAATGTTCAATTTACCACGAAACCCCGCAATTATCGCATATACAATGTTATGGGCTGGTTCTTCTATTCGGTAAATTCAACAATATGTCCTGAAACAGTTACTTTATAAAGTCGCACTATTGGAAAAAAAGAGTGTTTAATTTCAACCGTTTCATTAATTATTGCTTTTGAACCTCCAACAATGTTTGCTTTTGATAACATATTTGCTTTTGCTTCTGCAATCATTGCCTTTTTTGAAAGTCCACCAATTCCAAAAACATACATCGCTTGCGCTTCTCCTTGAACACTTTCAATAACTTTGAAATTTTTCTTAGATAACACAACTTCGGTTGTATGATTATTTAAATTTGTTGTCAATCCTGAATGAACTGCACAACTAGAAAATAGGAAGGTAATCCCGATTAATAAAAAAAGTAATTTTCTCATTTGAATTTGATTTATTTTCCTACTCGTATGGCTTTTCGGTGTCGCCCCGTTTTTTTGAAAGTGGTTGCTGGTCTCCACTTTTTTTGTAGATAATATTTCTTGTCAGTCATAATAACTGTCAAGATGTGTCAAAAGTCGGTGGTTCTTTTGTCTGTGTCATTCCGTAGTGTCGTTTTTTAAACTTGCCCATAACGTTTTGCGTGTATGTGCAGTAGCGGATTAGAAGCACTTTCCTTTCCGTTTAGCACAAAGTTTCTTAGAAGCACAGACCTTCGATTTACCACTTCACCCGCTATTGCCACATACACGCTGTTATGGGCTGGTTTTAAATTCATTTTCAACACTTTGGTAGCTCTACATTAAAACAAAAACCCTATCTCTAACAGCATTAACAGCTGTAGTGGTTTTTCTATGAGGTTTGTATTTGGTTACTTTGTTTTGGTTATAAATAGTTATTTCCCACGTATCATTGTTAAACATTTCTTTTATATCGTTTAAGCTGAACCTCGTTGAATATCGTGATGTAAATCCAGCTTTGCTTTTTTCATTGA
>JAKQEZ010000126.1 GCA_029558435.1 Bacteroidota bacterium | reverse complement strand
ACATCTTACAAAAACATGAGAGACATTAACAAGCAATTAAAGCGTGTTTTTCTTAGATTTTTAACCTCTTACAAGTCCGACATAACAGAGGAAAAAGCAGAATTGCAAAACTCTTCTTTCGGAATGAAACGAATTTTTTTAAACTTATTTAATTGAAATATGCCATCCCTTCACAGCCACACACATTGCCAAGCCGCTCAAGCCAACGCTCAAACCCAAGCTTGGCAAAGAGTGTGTCTGTCCAACCGCACGACAAAAACGACCGACAAACCAACGGACGAAAAAGAACACCGAACCGATAACAGGCGTTTGGCTCAATGGCGGGTGACGTGGATAATTGAGCATTCTACCTCGCATCAACTTTTGTGGTGTATTGACAGTTTAGTGCTCCGAAATCCGCCACTGCGCCAAGCGCCAAACCGTTACCTGCTATGTTAGAAAGACGACCATACAAGACAACGACACGTTTTGACGGACTGACAATCTACCTTAGCGGACAAACGGGGATGCCGAAAACCGACCAGAGTAGGCACAACAAAAAACAATTTTTAATATGGCATTAAGCTGGTATCAATGCAAAAATTGCGGGACTTCTATCAAGAAGGATTCCAGTCCAAGCACCTCTGGTTGCTCGGCAAAAGCTTTTCACTCTTGGACAAAGTTGGGTGAAGTTGGCGACACTAATTACAGTTGTAAAAAGTGTGGCACAACAATTCAGACCAAATCTTCTCCAAGCACATCAGGCTGTCCAGATTCGGCATTTCACTCTTGGACAAAGCTCTAAACGATTTAATCGGTGGTGGCTTCGCCACCACCGATTTTTTTAACAACACGAATAATTTAAAATGGAAGCATCAACAACAATAAAACAAATGTTAGCAGGGAACAGAATTTTTGTTCCTACTTATCAAAGAGCATATTCTTGGGACACAGAATTTGAAAAAAGCAAAACGCCAAAACAGGTAAATGTTTTTTTATCGGACTTGGAGGACTACAACAAGAGTTCAACAAAATCATTTTACTACTTCGGACACTTTCTTTTTGAAGAGAAGCTCGACAAAAAATTTGGCGTAATTGACGGACAGCAAAGACTTACAACAATTGTAATTTTTCTTTCTGCTCTATTCAAACGACTAAGTTCAATTAGAAAACTCACAGAAACCGAACAAGAAATTTTTGAAGATATTATCAAACGAAATTCAACTTATCGTTTTGAAACAGTTGATTATGACAAACAACTTTTCAAAGATTATGTAATTGACCAAACCAAAAAAGACAAGAACGGACTTGAAACTGCATCAGCAAAAAGAATTGTAAACGCTTTTGACTTTTTCACTTCGCAATTAGAAAACAAGGACGAACCTTATTTACTTAAAATGTTGAACACAGTGCAAAACGCAACTTGCACAACACATCCGGTAAAAGACGAATCGGAAGCAATTCAGATGTTTATTTTCCAAAACAACAGAGGTAAAAAACCTTCAAACTTGGAAATAATCAAAGCTCAATTTATGTTCAACGTTCATCTTTACGGTGGCGAAGAAAAAGAATCACTAATTGAAGAAATCAAAAATCGCTTTGAAAAAATCTACAAATCAATTTCATCAATAGAATACAACATCAATGAAGATGATGTTTTGGTTTACACTTTAAGAGTTCATTTCAATTCACTTTGGGAAACAAACGCAATTGAAAAAATCAATAAACTACTTTCAGAC
>JAKQEZ010000114.1 GCA_029558435.1 Bacteroidota bacterium | reverse complement strand
ACCTTTGTCCAATAGCTTATTTACATTGGTGTCGGGAGCAATAAACACTTTATTGTTTTCAAACATTTCAATCATTCGGTCTGTCGCTGTTTGAAAATTGCCCAAAGATTTTTTGAAAGCATAGAAACTACTTTCCAATCGTTTTATCAATTGGGTTTTCATTATAAATGCCAACGACTTAGAAACCGTTTCCGCATTTTCGTAATACTTGTCTTGTATTTCCTGTTTCAGTCCTGCAATGGCTTGGTAACGACTGTATTTCAGTTTGTCTTCGTCTGTTAGGTAGAAAACTGTTTTGTGAAATAGTTCATTTAGTCTTTCATCCATCAGATATTCCACTTTTTTAGGTGGGTCAACTTTCGGAAACTTAATGCCTTGCTCGTCTAAGTCTAATTTATATTCGGGAATATTTTCAAGGTCGGTTCTTGTTCTGCGTATGGTAATAGGTTCAATTACATTCTTGCGAATTTTACCGTAAATGGTTCTTAGCTTGTTTACATCTAATTCGTCAAAACGCTTTAGCGTTTTGTATTGCTCCATCAGTGGGGCAAAGAATGATGTGAGGTTTGTAATCGGTAAAGTTGATTGTCTTGCATCCTGAAACATTTGAATTTGATAAAAAATGTCGTCAGGTCTGTTGTTCAAAGGTGTTGCAGAAACTAAAATTACTTTTTTCTGTAAGCCATCAATCAATCCTTTGTTGGCTCTTGGGCTTTTACAAATCAACTGTAAGTTTTGAAATGCACCAGTCAAGTAATTACGAAACTTGTGGGCTTCGTCCACAATGATTAAATCGTAATCTTCTTTATTCCAATAGTCTTGATGTCCTTCAAGAATTTTTTCAAGGCTTCCGTTGGTAATGAACTTGGTGTATTTGTCGAGTTGAAAATCTTTGAACGTGTTCTTCCAGTTTTTCTCAACTGCTGGCGGATAAACGATTAATATTTTGGTGTTGTCTCTACCGTTTTGCATTAAAAACTTCTTTGCCACCATTGCAGCAATAACGGTTTTGCCTAAACCCACAACGTCAGCCAATAAAAAACCATTGTGTTTTAAAAGCATATTGAAACCTTCGTTTACTGCATCAACTTGGTAAGAAAGCTTTTTGAAGTTTTGGGGCAAGTCGCCCATTGAATCAGGGTCGTAGTCAATGTTCTTTCCGAAGTATTCAGTCAGTAATTTGATGTAAAGTTCAAAAGGCGTTATTTCTTCGTTCAGATACGTTTCTTTTTTGATGTTCTGAATGTCAACGGGCAGAATGTCCACCGATTCAACCCAAAGTTTTTCAAATTCATCTGT
>JAKQEZ010000104.1 GCA_029558435.1 Bacteroidota bacterium | reverse complement strand
TCGGTACTTTGTTGATGTTCGGATTAGCCGTTTTGTGTTTGCGAAACGAACCTGAATATATGACAGGACTTATCTTGATTGGTTTGGCAAGATGTATCGCAATGGTTATAGTTTGGAGTGATTTAGCCAAAGCGAACAGAGAATACACCGCTTTACTTGTTGCTTTGAATAGTATTTTTCAAATTTTCTCTTACAGTTTTTTTGTATGGTTGTTCATCAATGTTTTACCAAAATATCTTGGATTGGGGGATTTTGATGTAAGCGTTTCAATGCGTGCTGTTACTGAAAGCGTTTTAATATACTTGGGTATTCCATTTTTAGCAGGTTTTTTAACCCGATACATTTTAATAAAACGAAAAGGGAAAGAATGGTATCATCACAAATTTATTCCTAAAATTTCGCCCATTACATTGATTGCTCTTTTGCTAACTATTGTTGTAATGTTCAGTTTAAAAGGCGACAAAATAATTGAATTACCATTTGATGTTTTAAAAATAGCCGTTCCGCTTATCATCTATTTTGTATTGATGTTTTTCGTGAGTTTTTTCATCAATAAAGCGTTGAAAGTTCCTTATGATAAAAATGCTTCAATTTCATTCACCGCCACAGGAAACAATTTTGAATTAGCAATTGCAGTTGCTATTGCAGTCTTTGGTATCAATTCGCCACAGGCTTTTGTTGGAGTTATTGGTCCTTTAGTAGAAGTTCCCGTTTTGATATTATTAGTCAAGATTAGTCTATTTCTAAAACAAAAATACGATATAAAATGAACCAGAAAATTTTAGTGCTTTGCACAGGAAACAGTTGTAGAAGCCAAATTGCAGAAGGTTATTTACGCTATTTTGCAGGTAAAAAAGCAGACGTTTACAGTGCAGGTGTGGAAACGCACGGAGTAAATCCAAAAGCAATTGCCACAATGAAAGAAGATGGAATTAACATTTCAAATCATACATCAAACAACATTGACGAATACAGAAATATAGACTTTGACTTTGTTATTACCGTTTGCGACAACGCCAAAGAACGCTGTCCATTCTTTCCGACAAAAGCCAAAAAATTTCATTACAATTTTCCCGACCCAGCCAAAGCAACAGGAACGGACGAAGAAATTGCCGAAGAATTTAGAAAAGTGAGACAACAAATTAAAGCGTATTGCAAAGATTTTATTACTGAAAATTTGTAACTTGACGACCAAAAAAGGGCGAACGCATAACAAGGGTTTGGCAAAATGGCGGGTTTAGTGCTAAATTCAAGTTCAGTTCTTCGATTGAACTTTTGTGCAAAACTGAACATTTGTGCTTCGATTTCCGCCACTTCGCCAAGCCCCGAAACGTTGGCAGCAAGGCTAACGGAACTCGGTGCTAAAATCAACAGTCCGACAAAAAACATCCGTTTGACTTGTTGCCGTAAATCGGACAACAATGGCGGAAACGGCACAGAACAAAAATTTACAAGAAGCAAAGAGAAATAAGAAAGACGAGTTTTACACCCAACTTTCTGACATCGAACGAGAGTTGAAGTATTACAAACATCATTTCAAAGGCAAGGTTGTTTACTGCAACTGTGATGACCCACGAGTTAGTAATTTCTTTCACTACTTTTCCTACAACTTTGAAAAACTCGGACTTAAAAAACTCATCACGACTTGCTACAAAAACCAAAGTATGGACTTGTTTAGTCAAAACGACAGCGAACAAGCCATTTATTTGGAATACACAGGCGATAAAAATGGAAACTTCGTTCCCGACCCAAACGAAATCGGAATAAAATACTTAAAAAGTGATGGCGATTTTCGTAGCAAAGAAAGTATCAGCTTGCTAACGCAAGCCGATATTGTCGTTACCAATCCACCTTTTTCGTTGTTTCGTGAATATGTTGCCCAACTCATTGAACACGACAAGAAATTTGTAATTGTCGGGCACCAAAACGCAATCACTTACAAAGAAATTTTTCCGTTAATCAAAGAAAATAAACTTTGGTTGGGTTACGGATTCAAAGGTGGTGCAGGACATTTTATCAATGAACATTACGAAGATTATGCAACAGCAACCGACCGAAAAGAAGGAATGATACGAGTTTCGGGAGTTCATTGGTTTACCAACCTTGAAATCAACAAACGACACGAAGATTTAATTCTTTACAAAACATACAACGAAGAAGAATATCCGAAATACGACAATTACAATGCAATTGAAGTTTCTAAAACAAAGGATATTCCTATGGACTACGCAGGTGCAATGGGCGTTCCCATTACATTTATGGACAAATATAATCCTGACCAATTTGAAATAATTGGTGCAACGGAAAGCGAGGGAAAAGGATTTTCAAACGGACTTTGGGACGAAAAAAGCAAAGTTGCACAACCGTTAATAAACCAAAATCGGGTTTACAAAAGGATTTTTATCAAGCACAAGAAATTATGAAAATAGAACTAAAAGAAATTTCTATCCGAGAACTTACAAACGGCTATCAAGACAACGAAGAAAACGGAGTTGTTGGTTTTGGCGGTAAGTTGGACATTCGTCCGCCTTATCAACGTGAATTTATCTACAAAGACAAACAACGTGAAGCCGTGATAAATACCGTTACAAAAGACTTTCCGCTAAATGTAATGTATTGGGCGGTTCGTGAAGACGGAAATTTTGAAGTTATTGACGGACAACAACGCACCATTTCAATTTCGCAATTTGTTGAGGGCGATTTTGCTTACAACAACCGCTATTTTCACAACTTGCAACAAGATGAAAAAGAGCAAATTTTGAATTATAAACTTATGGTTTATTTGTGTTCAGGAACTGACAGCGAAAAATTGGAGTGGTTTAAGACAATCAACATTGCAGGCGAAAAACTAACCGAACAAGAACTTCGAAACGCAGTTTATTCGGGCAGTTGGGTAAGTGATGCGAAACGCTATTTTTCTAAAAATGGTTGTGCTGCCTATAATTTAGGTGGCGACTACTTAAACGGTTCGCCAATCCGACAAGACTTTTGGAAACTACCATTAAATGGATAAGTAATAACGACATTGAAAATTATATGGCGACACATCAACACGACCCGAACGCAAACGAGTTGTGGCTGTATTTTCAAAACGTCATAAATTGGGTAAAAGTTGTTTTTCCAAAGTATCGTAAAGAAATGAAAGGTATTACTTGGGGCGAACTTTACAACGAATTTCACAAGCAAAGTTTTGACCATAAAAAGTTGGAGAAACAAATTTTCGACCTTATGCAAGACGAGGACGTAACCAACAAAAAAGGTATTTACGAATACGTTTTGACAGGCAAAGAAAAATTTTTGAATATTCGAGTATTTAGTGATAATCAGAAACGTGAAGCCTACGAACGACAGAACGGAATTTGTCCTGTTTGCACCGAACATTACGAAATCAACGAAATGGAGGGCGACCACATCACACCTTGGCATTTAGGCGGAAGAACTTCGGCTGACAACTGCCAAATGTTATGCAAAGACGATAACAGACGAAAATCAGGGAAATGAGCCGATTATATCTGTTCATCAACTTCTTCACCTATATTTTTCAAGTAGGCATTTAAGTTAATTGCAGGTATTGTTCCTATTGCTTGTTGCAGGTATCTTGTTAATTGCATAAAGAATGTTACAAAGGAATGGTCGGCATTGCTGAATTTCATTTCGTTGAATTTTCGGTTTTTATAGAATTCCAAATATGCATCTTGACCGGGCTTTGTAATTTCAGCATCAGGATTATAATCAATGTAGAAACTTCCATAATCGGCAATACAACCCAAATCAATACTTTGAAGATTGTCTAATGCTTGCAGATGCCCCGTTATAGTGTCATTGTTTTTGTGTGTAAAAGTATTTGTACTACATAGAATACCGCCAACGATTTTAGTTAAGGGACGAGGATTAGATTTGATACCACCATTTATGAAACTTGCCGCTTCTCTTTTCAATACTCTTACGCTTTCAATCTTTTCCCCTGCATATTCAATATAGTTCTTTTCCCCAACATTTCCTTGTATATCAGGCTTCACTTCAAAAACAGCATACACACCTTCGGCAGGTATGTAGTAAAAACCGTTTTGATTAAAAATAAATGGAGTAAACCAATTATCGTAAATCACAATATCCATTTGTTGGCTTGTATTGCCTTCGTGGTCTATCACAATGGCTTTATCAACACAATACCTATTCGGTAAGTATTTTCGTAACCATTCTATCCACGCATTTTCTAAGGCATCACCTTTTGAACCCGGGTGGTCAATAAATTCTCTGTTCGTGTTGAGTTGTGCAGACATTTGTTTCTGCAAACCATTGAACAACTGTTTTAAATCTACTTTACTCATATCTATACAATTTATTTTCAAACCAAACATAAAATCCAAAATCAACTTTTGTTTTGGAATAACCTATAATCAGCAATACAGGATTGGAAAGGCAAGCGTTTTTGTTGTTAATTATCGCATTTATTGCCGAAATGTCCGTTAAACTTGGAATAGGGCTATTATTGGGGTGCGTATGCCATTCGCCAACATAAAATTTTCGAGGTGTTTCTTTATAGTAAGTACCGAGTTTTTTCTCAATTCCTTTGGTACTTCTTTCAAAGTTGTATTTTGAAGTCTTGAAACTTTTAGGCAATATGGTATCGGTAATGTGTAAATGCTTGTTGTCATCGGCATAATATCCAACCAAGAAACCGCCAAACTCATTTGGGTAATGGCTTTTCCCTTTTTCAACGAGGCTGTTTAATAATTCATCCTCAGCTTCAATGCTCAATCCTATTTTCTCTATTCTTAAAATCAAAATTCTTTCAGTTTAATGGTAAGGAAATCTGTATCATCAGTTTCAATTACAAAGTTTCTCAAAGCCTTGTCTTGTTCAAATCCTAAATTGATATGCTTAATGGCAAACTGCACAAGCATATTTATATCATTGTAAGAAGCCTTAAATG
Organism: Bacteroidota bacterium; assembly: GCA_029558435.1. The sequence continues at coordinate 3,598 of JAKQEZ010000104.1, read as the reverse complement.
TCGGATTCCAACAGCCTGTTGGGTTGTGTAAATCATCAACATCAAACTTCAATACATTTCCATTGAATTGTGTGCTAATAAACTCATACCTATTCTGTTCGATAGCACATACTAATTGCTTAGCGTGGTTTGATATTGAAAGGTTCAAAAGTGTAGTATCTATTTTTAATTGACTTAGTAAATAAAGCAAATCGTTATCGGCTGAACAATCAAAAATCACATCGTATTCGTTAAGCCGTTTTTCTATTTCCGTTTTTAAGGTTGTGTCTGTCAAATGAGATTTTAGGAAGAAATCAAATGCTTCTGAATAATCGTAACCGCCATTAATTGGTTCAAAAAAAGGCGAGATTAAGCACATCTCATTTATTAAATCATTGGTTTTATTGGTTATTCCCGTAAAGAATGAGTATTCCGACCTGCAAACATTTTCAGGTTCTTTTATATCGTAATCAATGAAATCAACTTTTGTGCAGCCGCTTCTTACCAATGTTTTGGCAACAATACTTCCAATAGCACCGATGCCGATGATTAAAGTTTTTCCGTTAATTAATTTTTCTTTTAACCGTCCTCGTCCAAAAAAATACTTGTAAGAACAATTTCTTGTCATAGCCCAATCAATGCTTCTGTTACCGTCTATAATTGTAAACCATTGCTGATTTACTTTTTCGCCATAAATTGGAAAGTTGCCAATTTCCAACATAATGACCTGCCAATGAATTTCCGTATCGGTTATGTTATAGCCAACAAACAACGGCAATTGTTTCCCTTTCTCTTTTGTGGCGTTTTTCTCTATTGAGTGAAGAAATTTTAAGAAATCCTGCGGCAACAATGTTTCAAATTCATTCCAATTATCAAAAATCCAACGTTGATTATTTGAGGGAGCATCTTTCAGAAAAATGAACAATCCACCGCCTATGGGTAAGGATTTTAATTGAAAATTCCATTTAACATCAGCGAGTATTTTTCTGTTTCTGTCATAGAACTTTTGTACAATATTGCTGTTGATTTTATCCTTATAGAATACACCATTACTAAGTGTTGAGTAATCTACAAATCCGTATTGGTTCTTGCTGAAAGTATATTCAACTTCGTTAAAGAAAAAAGCAAAATGATTGCCTTTAAACGCTTTTTCAGAAACAATTAAATGTTCGTAATGCGTGTCGGTATCTTTGTTTATGTAATACTTCTTTATCCAAGCCTTTACCGATGCAATGTCATAACCCAATTTCTCTGACAACAAAGGGCTGTGTGCAGTATGAATACAGATAGAGCCGTTACCCATAATGTGCTTATATTCCAATAGGTCGTCATTAGAAAATTTAATGGTTTCCGTATCGTGGCTTTTAAATGGATATTGCGAACTAATGGAAACATCAAAATTCAAAGCCTGTTCCAAGCCTTCAACAAAAACAGAAATACACCCTTCAATGTCAAACTTACCTTGCTCAAAAGGCTTAATAAGTTTGACATCGGGAATGCTTTCTATTACAGTATTGATTTCAGTAACTCTATCGTTCATTTTTCTTATCCAAAGTTTAATTTCGGAGGAGGCACAGGCATACCGCCATTAGTGCTATACTTGTTTTTGTTTTTATCTTCTTCTTTAAACTTTGGATTTTCAGGAAAGTAAGTTTTGATGTTTTCATCGTTTTCTTCAATCCTGTCAAGCATATTTTTCATATCATTAGCCAACTGTTGTTTCTCGCTGTCAGTTAAGGTGTCGGCTAAATCATTTGAACTATTGCCGGGGTCTTTGAGTGTAAAACCGTCATTGGTTACATTATCTTTTATGTATTCCATTACGGCTTTCAGTTTGTCCCAAAGATTACCTGTGATGTCACTGTTATCAAACGTCTTTATTGTAACAAGTTCAAGAAAAAAAGATTTGGTTGGGTAGTTACCTTTGGTATTCTTCCAAACCTTTAAAAGGCGGATTATCTTTCTGATAGAGTCCTTTTCCTTATCAGCCCTATCTTTAATATTGCTGATTTGTGATTGAACATTGGTTTTAATTCGTTCACTATCCGCAGCAATGTTGCCGTACTTATAGTAAACATACAAGTTCAGGTTTTCATCATCCTTGTATTGGTCTTGATTTAACTCTCTGCCCGGTACTACATCTATTTTGATAACATCACCGTCCTTGTCTGCATAAAATTCTAAGCCGATTGAAACTTTTTGCTTTTTCACTTCGGCTTCATTCTTGTGCTTCTCATAAAGAAAATCGTACACAGCTTCGTACATCTCTTTCAATGTGCCGTTAGCCCCGAAAGCATTACGCTTAAATGGTGAAACCAAATCAAAATCAAATTTGGTGTTAATAGCAGTATTCTTTGCATAAGAACCCGAATTAAACGGAGCATAAACATTGCTTCCGTATTTTTCCTCTAAGGCTTCTTTAACCTCATTCTTCTTTTGAATGTGTTTATCCAAAAGGTCTTTTTCTTTGGTAATCTGATGTGTTTTGATTACCGTTTCCAAGTGTAAACTTTTATCCATAATGAACTGTTTTAAAATTTAAATGCCAACATTAGCGCCTTAGGCGTAAAGTTACAAAACTTATACCAAATACAAAACTTGTCAACCAAAACTGTCAATCATTGTATTTTGGCAGAAAATCGGAAAAAATGTCATTAAATTGGAACTTTGTCTGCATGAAAGATTGTCATAGTTAACAGATGACCGTTAAAAATGGTATTATTGTTGTGTATTTGTCAACTAAAAGCATTATCTTTGTAGCATAATTCAAAATCGACAATGGAAATGAAAGAGATTTTTTCAGAACGTTTTAAGTCAGCCCGTTTAATGAAAGGCTTTTCATTGCAGGACTTGGCTGATGCCTTGGACAATCAATTATCTCGTCAAGCATTGCATCGTTACGAGAAGGGGGAAGTAATGCCCGACAACGACAAAATCAATCTATTAAGTAAGGTATTAAATGTAAATCCCGATTACTTTTTCAGAAGTACCAAAGTGGAGTTAAGCGAAATTGAATATCGCAAATTGAGTAAAATGCCACAAAAAGAGGCTTCTATTATCAGGGAAAAGACCAAAGAGTATCTTTCACGCTATTTAGAGTTGGAAGAAATCTTAGGATTGGGCGTTGCATTTGAAAACCCACTTAAAAATGTTGGTGTTGTTACTTCTTATGAACAAGTAAATGAAGCTGCAAATCAATTAAGAGAAGATTGGGGATTAGGTAACGGAGCAATTTTTAATGTTGTTGAGCTTTTAGAAGATAAAAACATTAAAGTCGTTAAGTTAGACGTTGATGAAGATTTTGACGGTTTACAAACTTTTGTGAACGGTACTATTCCTGTGGTTGCATACAACGTAAAGAAAACCAATAAGCCCGACAGAATCAGGCTTACTCTTTTACACGAATTGGCTCACTTGCTTTTAACTTTTGGCGATATTACTTTAAAGCAAAAAGAAACTTTATGCTTTCAGTTTGCAGGTGCAATGTTGTTGCCTGAAAAAACTATTAAAGCAGAGTTGGGCGAACATAGAAATAAACTTTCAATAAACGAGTTAGGTAATATCAAAAAACAATACGGTATCTCTATGCAAGCAGTTGTTATGAGAGCCAAAGACTGTG
>JAKQEZ010000719.1 GCA_029558435.1 Bacteroidota bacterium | reverse complement strand
CAATTAATTGGGCTTCTGAAAGTGTCGTTTTTCCTGGCTTTCCGTCTTTGCCGTCTCGGTCTTCATAAAGGCGAACAATGTCAAACAAATTCAAAACGTCCCAACCTTCGTTCAGCTTTTGAACGGCAAAAACGGCACGGATTGGATTGTTTTCATCTTCTAATGTATTGAGCAATATTTGGTTTTGTTCGGCTTCTGCGTCATTATTGGCACTCAAGCAATTTTCAAATCTGAAATTGGCTTGAATACGTTTTACTATTTCGTTGGCTGAAATGCCTTTGGCTTCAAAAAATCGGAAAGCCTTTTGAACGATTGGAACAGTAGAAGTCTTTTGAATTTTCTCTACCATTGTCACCGAAAAATCGTCAATCAGTTTGTGAAAGTTCTCTTTGTTCTGCTCTGATTCCTTGATTGTCTTTTTGGCTTTAAACAGAATTACAGGCTTCAAATTGATATTGTTTGAAGTTGCCAATTCCTGACGATACAAATTCAAAATCAAAGCCTGAATGATTCTGTCCTTCTCGTTATACAAGGAACGAATAAGATTGATTTCTTTGGAATACTTGTCTTTACGAAACTCGGCAAGGTCGTATTTGAAAATAACTTTGTCTTGATAGTGTTTTACCAATTCAGCCGTATCTGTATCAATGGTTGCCGTAAATTCCAACAAAATATTTTCAAAATTGGATTCGTGAATTCTCTTAACGGTATCTTCCCAAGTGCCAAACAGATTGCCCGATTTTGTTCCCGATACCAAATGATGTGCTTCATCGGCAATCAATACCAATTTTTTGTCCTTAAAATCCTCGTAAGTAACGCTGTTCTCTTTGGTGTTATTTAAATCAATGTGTAATTGTTGGATGGTTGTAAACTTGATGTTGATATTCCGATGGTCGGCTTCATCAAAGTTGTCGATCTCTTTCAGGAACACTTCTTTTCCGTCTATTACAATTTTATTGTTGAACAAGTATTTTGAAGCCTGCGGATTGAGAAAATTATCTTTGGTTTTCTGAATAATATTATTGCTATTGACGAAAAACAAAAAGTTGCGATAGCCTTTTTGGTAAAGGTGCAAGATTAATCCGGCCATAATTAAGGTCTTACCACTCCCAGTTGCCATATTGTAGAGCAAGTGGAACGGCCTTTTAGGTTTGCCTTCAAAATCTTTTGAATAGCACAAAATGAAACGTTGAAATGCCTCTATCTGATAAGGTCGCTGACCAAATCCGGGCTTTAGGTTG
>JAKQEZ010000067.1 GCA_029558435.1 Bacteroidota bacterium | reverse complement strand
TACTGTCGTGTTGTTCTAGAATGTAATGCACTGCTTTACCAAACAAAGCCCAAATCATTTCGCTTGCGTCTGCTTCAAGGTTATCATTATATCTACGTTCTAAGATGATTTGCCTTGTTGGTTTTAGTAAAGTTGTTGCACTATATTGATTTGGTGTTGGTTTGTAGTTGCTTTCTGCCATGTTGACAAAAGCACTTGGTAAGTTCAGTTTATTCGTTATCTTCATCTAGCCACCCTAATTCCTCTAATTGTTTATGAATTGCTTTGTGTAATTGTGGTGTTACTTCGGCTGTTTCATCAGTTCCAGCTAGGTTAACGCTATATGTTTTTTCGTCAACCCAAAAACAAACAGAAAAATATTCTTTTTCATAACATAATAAATATAAACAATCACGATAATATTTTTTAATAAAACCCAACTTCTCAAACATCTCAGTTGCTGTCTTGCTCATTTGCTTTTTCCTCATGTTCTATATTTAGCCATTCACATAATTTGTTATAGTCGGCTTCGTTCCACGCTTGCCATATATAACCATCAAAATAAAAGAAATTTTTGTCCCCAGATGATGTATCGTGTCTAATATGTTTACTAAAAAAATCAAGTCTTTCTTTTAAATCATCGCGTTCTTTTTTAAGTCCTTCTATTGTGCCTTGAAAAAAGGAATGTAGTTGCTCATTGTCCTTTTTTAATTCTTCAATTTTCTTTTTTGCTAAATTAAGTTCTTCTCTTGTTGTTGCTAGTTCGTTTAGCACATATTCTTCACAAGTTTTGATTTCCATTTCTTCCTCCTTGTTTGGTTTAATTATCAATTCTTTCCAACTCCTCTGCATAAAAGCAAAGGTTGTATTTACGGTTCTTTGGTGCAAAGCCCTCAACAACATACAAGTCATCTCGTGGCGCACTGGTAATTCCCTCAATTTTTTCAATAACCGTGCCAATGTGTTCAAATTGTGATGTGTCTTCGTCATTCAATGCGTAAAGCGTGTTCGCCCAAAGTATTTCCACTTTATTGCCAATATTGATGGTTTTTCTTCTAGCCATTACCCAACCCTTTCCAATTCATCTTCGCCAAACTTGTCCGAAACGCCGTTGCCAAAGTCCACAACAT
>JAKQEZ010000718.1 GCA_029558435.1 Bacteroidota bacterium | reverse complement strand
AAAGCTATTTCATCGGAAACTACTGGTGAGAGTTGGGAAATTTCTACCGTTCCCGATGCTGTAAGTGTTGTGAATCGAGGTGCTTTGGAAGGGAAGAATCTGAATGAACTTATTGCTTTGTATCCTGAGGCTATTTTGGGGAAAACCGTTTTGGCTCGTTTTGGAAAGCAATTTCCTTTATTGTTCAAGTTTATTGATGCCAAAGAAGATTTATCCATTCAATTGCATCCCAATGACGAATTAGCGCAAAAACGACACAATTCTTTCGGGAAAACGGAAATGTGGTATGTGATGCAAGCGGATACCAATTCGCGTTTGGTAGTTGGATTTAAAAAAGCGATTTCAAAAGAAACGTATTTACAACATTTAGAGCAGAAACAATTGTTGGATTTGTTGCAAGAATATCCAGTGCAAGCTGGTGATGTGTTTTTCTTGGAAACTGGAACAGTTCACGCGATTGGTGCTGGAGTTTTGATTGCTGAAATCCAACAAACTAGTGATGTTACGTACCGCATTTACGATTGGGATCGAGTAGATGCTGAAGGAAATAGCAGAGAATTACACACCGATTTGGCTTTGGATGCTATTACTTTCAAACCAACTAATTCTAAAATTTCATACGAAACTAAAGTAAATGCAATTACTCCAGTTGTTTCTTGCCCGTTTTTTGTTACCCAACAATTGGTATTAGAAGGCCATTTTCATTGGAAGCAATCGAACGATTCGTTTACTGTTTTTATGTGCGTTTCAGGAAGTTTTGAACTGCTTTATAATGGAGAACGTTATGGTTATTCTAAAGGAGATACGATTTTGTTACCAGCAGCAATTCTTGAAATTCAATTGTTTGGATCGGCTACTTTACTAGAAATTTCCATCTAATATCTTTTTATAAAGATATATTGTGTAATTTTGCATCGAATTTTTAAATTAAAATACAATGGCAAGCGTTAAAAACTTGAAAAAAGAAATCAACTATGTTTTAGGCGACATCGTGAACATCGTTTATGTTTGGGAAATGACTAATGGTGGAAAACCAACAGAAACATCTGATCAATTGGTTGATGAAATCTACGAAACTTTTGATTCTTTAATGACTAGAGCAAATCAAAAAGACGTTGAGAACAAAAAAGCGCATTTCAAACAAATCCGTAAAGATTACGAAGCTGCTGCTAATCAATTTGTTGCAAAAATTAACGAATTAAACTAAAAAAAAGCGATAAAAAAGTGCCAATATTTTTTGGAAATTTAATTTTCAGAAGTATATTTGCACCGCAATAAAGTTCACGGGTTAACTGGAAACAATTAATTA
>JAKQEZ010000061.1 GCA_029558435.1 Bacteroidota bacterium | reverse complement strand
GTGCCTGGTATGCCAGACCTTGCAATTTTGAAAAATCAAAAAATTTATTTTTTAGAGTTCAAAAGTAAAAATGGAAAACTTTCGAAAAATCAACAAATTATTATTGATTATCTTATCGCACACAATTACAAAGTTGCTATTGTTAGAAATTTTGATAGTGCGATGGAAATATTAAAAATATGGGGGTTAATAAAATGAATTACTTTTTATATTTTATTTTAGGTTTTATCGCTGGATGGTTATTGCAGAAAATCGACAAACCAGATTGCCGAAAAGTTGTAAACGCAAAAACAAAGGAAATGAGAAAAATACAGTAATGCAACTTTTACCGTTTCAGAACGAAGCACGAATATTAACAAATCGATTGTTGAATGCACACCGACATCCGCTCTTTGTGTCGCCGACCGGTACCGGAAAAACAATAACGGCTATTGCTATTATCGCAGACAGAATAAAACTGAATCAAAGAATTTTTGTACTCACACCGCAAGACGAAATATTCCAGCAGTGGCTCGTGCAATTATCCCGGTATGGGATTAATTATGGATATATCAATCAGGACGGAGTCACGGGCAGAAATAAAATGGTATACATTTGTATGCCAATGTCGCTGAATAATATTTTGTCGAAACTTCCCGAACGGTTCAAACCTGATATAATTGTAACAGACGAGTGCCAGCATTCCAGAGCCGAAACGTGGGACAATATTCATACCTACTACAATAATTCATTGCGGATGGGATTAACGGCAACGCCAAAAAGGCTTGATGGAAAAAGTTTCGAAAATATTTACACCGATATTGTGCAGACAATAACCATGCAGGAAGCAATCGACGCCGGATATCTTGCCAAGCCATTGCTTGTTGTCCCGGAAATGTATAAACTCAACGTGCGTATGCAGAACGGCGATTATGATGTTGAAGAACAAGCGCAACAATTAGGAAAGCCGAAAATTGTTGGCAATATTCTGAAAAATTACAAAACGATTTTCTGCGGTGCACCGACGATTGTTGCGTGTTCCACCTTCGACCATGCTCAGAACATGACGCAACAATTCAATGGTGCAGGATGGAAATTTGAGCATATACATAGCAAGTTACCATATTCGGATCGTAAGCGCATAATCCGCTTGATAAGGCAGAAAAAAATAAATGGTATCTGCACTGTCGGGATTGGCGTTGAAGGCATGGATATTCCGGGATTATATGGATTGATTTTTTTACGTCGTACCATGAGTTTGACAATCTATCTGCAATTTATCGGTCGGGTACTGCGTTCTAACAAAAACAAACAATACGGTATCATCGTGGACCCGGTTGGCAATAGCTTCATTCATGGACGGCCGGAGATGGACAGGGAATGGAAGTTGAGTGGTGATAGCGATGAAGAACAGGAAGGCTATGCAGTACCGCACATGAAACTATGCCCGGTATGTTCTGTTATGAACGCAGAACAGAATCGATATTGCCACATCTGTGGATATGATTTTTATAACGCAATAATCGAAAGCGAAAAAAAACGCAAACTTCCTGCGCTGGTTGATGGTGAGCTTGTATTGCTGGATGAAGAACATATCGAATCGATGCGCAACAAAGAATTTCACCATGTCATTGCCGAAGAAGAAGCAACTGCAAATGACAACAAGCCATTGACAAAAAAAGAAAAAATGCAGATTTTAAAAAATGGGTTGGAAAAGAGAAATGATTTATTTGTAAGAGCAGTAAAAAATTATTTATAGGAGAAAAAAATGGAAAAAGAAAAAGCATACTTGTTGGCTGAACAAATGGAAGCATTATTTATTTTTATATCAAAAATTGATGTTGATTCATTGAGAGAATATGAAGCAATACTTAATAAGGAAGTCGGAAATTATGAAGCAATTGGAATTATTGATGGTCTCGATTATTATAAAAAGATTGATGACATGAAAGCGAGATATGAAAGGTTGAAATCTTTAATAAATTTAATTGATACCTTTAATGATACACAAAATAAAATAATATGAACTACATCAATGATTTATTTGCAAGAGCAGTAAAAAATTATTTATAAGGATATAATTGCAATATGCGATACATCGCAAATTTTAGCAAATCAAGAAAAAATAAAATTGGTGCTTCTGAAATTGCAACATTAATAAAGCACCCAAACAAATATGAAAGCCTTGCAGGTTATGGCCAGACACCGCAGACGCTTTACCAAATCAAAAAAGGATTGATAGAAAAACCACAGGCTGGATATGAAGCACATATGGGGAACGTTCTTGAACCGATTGTGCTCTATGAATTTATATCGCAACGTGACAAAGAATCTATCGCAAAAAAAACATTGCAAGGATATATGTTATGTGAGTTCGACAAGCAACGTGACGGTTACCCGACCGCACCGCAAACGCAGTACACAAATTATCTGCATCACACTGAATCAGAAAATGAA
>JAKQEZ010000048.1 GCA_029558435.1 Bacteroidota bacterium | reverse complement strand
AGTACATTCACGCAGTAAATTCATCTAAAAATGATAAAACACATTCTTCTAATTTTAACGTTAGGTAGCTTTATGGCTCATGCACAAGAGGTTTTAACTCCCGAAAAAATGATGGCTTTGAAACGTGTCGGTGGTGGCACTATCTCGCCAGATGGTAAGTTTTTGTTGTTTTCTCAAACGTCTATTGATGTTGAACAAAATAAAGGAAATACCGATTTGTTTGTAATGACAATTGCCGATAAATCAATTAAACAAATTACCAATACACCAGTTTCAGAAGCGAGTGCACAATGGGTTGATGGCAATAAAATTTATTTTTTAGCACCCGAAAAAGATCAAGCTGTAATTTGGCGAGTTGATGTGGATGGAGCTAATAAAACCCAAATTTCGGAAAACGTGGAAGGCATCGAAGATTTTAAAATCACCAAAGATGCTTCCAAAATTATTGTCTTAAAATCGGTTGAAATTCGCAAAAATATTAATCAAACCTATACAGATTTACCAAAAGCCAATGCACGTGTAGAAAACGATTTGATGTATAGACATTGGGCTAGTTGGGATGATTATACCGTAAAACATATTTTTTATTACCCCCTAAACAATGGAAAAATTTCGGGTGAAGGGAAAGATTTACTTAAAGATGAAAAGTTCAATGCAGTAGTTCCACCTTTTGGTGATTTGGGAGGAGTAACGTTTACACCCGACAATCAATCGGTTATTTACAGCTCTAAGAAAAAATCAGGAAAAGAATTTGCACTTTCAACCAACAGTGAGTTGTATCAAGTAGAATTGGAAACAGGAAAAACAATTTGTTTAACCGACTCTAATGAATTTAAGGGATACGAATCACATCCTGCTTTTTCTATTAAAGGAGATTTGGCTTGGTTGGCCATGAAACGCGATGGATTTGAATCGGATAAAAACAATTTGATGGTCAAAACAGCAAATGGTAAAATCACCAATCTAACAGAAAATTATGATATTACTATCAGTGATTTTGCTTGGAACGGTGATGGAACACGCATTTTTGTTTTGGTGCCTACAAGGGGAACTGTTCAGATTTTTGAAATCAACCTAAAATCGGGTGCACTCTCACAAATCACTTCCGAAGTGTGTGATTATACCAGTTTGTCAGTTTTTGGAAATACAATTTATGCAGGTCGCCAATCAATGATAAGCCCAACTGAATTATATTCGGTAAACGTATTGAAATCAAATAAATTGGGGCATCATATTGTAACACAACAGTTAACTGATGTAAATTCAGTGGTGTTAAAATCATTGGCTAAACCTACTGTTCAAGAAAAATGGGTGAAAACTACCGATGGCAAAGACATGTTGGTATGGATGATTCTTCCGCCCAACTTTGATGCAACCAAAAAATATCCAACTTTGCTCTATTGTCAAGGTGGACCACAAAGCGAGGTGAGTCAGTTTTTCTCTTACCGTTGGAATTTTATGGTGATGGCTTCTCAAGGATATGTGGTTGTTGCTCCAAATCGTAGAGGTTTACCTGGTTTTGGACAAGAGTGGAACGATGCAATTTCAAAAGATTGGGGAGGTCAATCCATCAATGATTATTTATCAGCAATTGATGCCGCTGCTGAATTACCGTATGTTGACAAAGATAGATTGGGAGCTGTTGGTGCCTCTTATGGCGGTTATTCGGTGTATATGTTGGCAGGAGTTCACCAAAAACGTTTCAAAACATTCATTGCACATTGTGGTTTGTTTAACTTGGAAAGCTGGTATGGCATGACCGAAGAGTTGTTTTTTGCAACGTGGGATGTGGGCGGACCATATTGGCAACAAGAAAACAAAGAAGCATTCTTAAAAAATTCACCGCACCGCTATGTGCAAAATTGGGATACACCAATTATGGTTATTCATGGAGGAATGGACTTTAGAGTACCAGAATCGGAAGGGATGCAAGCCTACCAAGTGGCTCAGTTAAAAGGATTGAAAAGTAGATTTTTGTATTTCCCAACAGAGGGACATTGGGTAACAAAACCACAAAATGCATTGGTGTGGCACCGTGAATTTTATAAATGGTTGGCAGAAGATTT
>JAKQEZ010000033.1 GCA_029558435.1 Bacteroidota bacterium | reverse complement strand
AGTACATTCACGCAGTAAATTCATCTAAAAATGATAAAACACATTCTTCTAATTTTAACGTTAGGTAGCTTTATGGCTCATGCACAAGAGGTTTTAACTCCCGAAAAAATGATGGCTTTGAAACGTGTCGGTGGTGGCACTGTCTCGCCAGATGGTAAGTTTTTATTATTTTCTCAAACGTCCATTGATGTTGAACAAAACAAAGGAAATACCGATTTATTTGTAATGACAATTGCCGATAAATCAATTAAACAAATTACCGATACGCCAGTTTCAGAATCAGGTGCACAATGGGTTGATGGCAATAAAATTTATTTTTTAGTACCTGAGAAAGACCAAGCTGTAATTTGGCGTGTTGATGTGGATGGAGCTAATAAAACCCAAATTTCGGAAGGCGTAGAAGGTATTGAAGATTTTAAAATCACCAAAGATGCTTCCAAAATTATCATTTTAAAATCAGTTGAAATTCAAAAAAATATTAATCAAACGTATACTGATTTGCCAAAAGCCAATGCACGAGTTGAAAACGATTTGATGTATAGACATTGGGCTAATTGGGACGATTACACCGTAAAACATATTTTTTATTACCCCCTAAACAATGGAAAAATTTCGGGTGAGGGGAAAGATTTACTGAAAGATGAACAGTTCAATGCTGTTATTCCTCCTTTTGGTGATTTGGGTGGCGTAACATTTACTCCCAACAACCAATCTGTTATTTACAGCTCTAAGAAAAAATCAGGAAAAGAATTTGCTCTTTCAACCAACAGTGAGTTGTATCAAGTGGAATTGGAAACAGGAAAAACAATTTGTTTGACTAACACCAATGAATTTAAGGGATACGAATCACATCCTGCTTTTTCTGTTAAAGGAGATTTGGCTTGGTTGGCCATGAAACGTGATGGTTTTGAATCGGATAAAAACAATTTGATGGTCAAAACAGCAAATGGTAAAATCACCAATCTAACAGAAAATTATGATATTACTATCAGCGATTTTGCATGGAACGGGGATGGAACACGCATCTTTGTCTTGGTACCAACTAAGGGAACGGTTCAGTTTTTTGAAATCAACCTAAAATCGGGTGCACTCTCACAAATCACTTCTGAAGTGTGTGATTATACCAGTTTGTCAGTTTTTGGAAATACTATTTATGCAGGTCGCCAATCAATGATAAACCCAACTGAATTGTATTCGGTAAATGTTTTGAAACCAAACAAATTTGGCCATCATATTGTAACACAACAGTTAACAGATGTCAATTCTGAGGTATTGAAATCGTTAGCTAAACCTACGGTACAAGAAAAATGGGTAAAAACTACCGATGGCAAAGATATGTTGGTATGGATGATTCTTCCGCCCAACTTTGACGCAACCAAAAAATATCCAACTTTGCTCTATTGTCAAGGTGGACCACAAAGCGAGGTGAGTCAGTTTTTCTCTTACCGCTGGAATTTTATGGTGATGGCTTCTCAAGGATATGTAGTTGTTGCTCCAAATCGTAGAGGTTTACCTGGTTTTGGACAAGAATGGAACGATGCGATTTCAAAAGATTGGGGAGGTCAATCCATCAACGATTATCTATCAGCAATTGATGCTGCTACTGAATTACCGTATGTTGACAAAGATAGATTGGGTGCTGTTGGCGCCTCTTATGGTGGTTATTCGGTGTATATGTTGGCAGGAGTTCACCAAAAACGTTTCAAAACATTCATTGCACATTGTGGCTTGTTTAACTTGGAGAGTTGGTATGGTATGACCGAAGAGTTGTTTTTTGCAACGTGGGACATTGGTGGACCATATTGGCAACAAGAAAACAAAGAATCATTCTTAAAAAATTCGCCTCATCGCTATGTGCAAAATTGGGATACACCAATTATGGTTATTCATGGAGGAATGGATTTTAGAGTACCTGAATCAGAAGGAATGCAAGCCTACCAAGTGGCCCAGTTAAAAGGATTGAAAAGTAGATTTTTATATTTCCCAACAGAGGGACATTGGGTAACAAAACCACAAAATGCATTGGTGTGGCACCGTGAATTTTACAAGTGGTTGGCAGAAGATTTAAAACCAGAATTGAATAAATAAAACAGTATGAATAAAATAGTTTGCGCATTTTTCTTAGTAATTGCAAGTTTTTCGTTTGGACAAAAAGAATTAACCTTAAAAGATGCTGTTCTTCAGCAATACCGTTCGTTTTATCCAGAACGTCCTGTTCTTTTTAATTGGTATTCATCGCGTCAAGAGTATTCGTATTTGAAAGAATACACTACGTTGATGAAATCCAGCGTTAAGGCAAAAACGGATGAAACATTGATGACTATTCAAGATGTAAACAGTATTGCAGGAGTAAAATTTGCATGGTTTTCGGGCTTTGAATGGTTAAATCCTAGTGAATTTTTAATCAATAATGGTCAGCAATATCTGCGTGTCAATCCAGCAGCAAAAACAGCAACTATTTTTAATGAATTGCAAGAAAATGCCGACAATGCTTTACTTTCATCAGCATCACTTTATGTGGCCTATACCATTGAGAACAACGTGTATGTTTCATTAGGCAAAGGAAATGCGGTGCAAGTAACCAATTTTAGTGATAAAAATATCGTTTCTGGTCAGGCAATAGCACGTAGTGAATTTGGTATTTCGGGCGGTTTGTTTTGGTCGCCTAATGGAAAAATTCTAGCATTTTACCAAAAAGACGAAACAGATGTGCATACCTATCCGTTGGTAAATATCAATGAAACGCCGGCAGAGTTGATGCCTATAAAATATCCAATGACGGGACAAAAATCAGAAAAACCGCGCGTTGGAATTTACAATACTATTTCTAAAAACACGGTTTACATTACACCACGTGCAGCAAGTGATGATTATTTGACCAATTTAACTTTTACACCGGATAATAATTTTGTTGTAATTGCAGAAGTTAATCGAGATCAAAATCACATGCAGTTGAATGTTTATGATGCAACAACAGGTGCGTTTGTAAAAACATTGTTGGAAGAAAAAAACGATAAATGGGTAGAACCAGAACATCCAGCATTTTTCCCATCTAATAAATCAAATAATTTTGTTTGGATTTCAGAAAAAGATGGGTTTAATAACCTTTATTATTACGATTTCAACGGAAAATTAATCAAACAACTTACAGCCAATAAATTTGTTGCTAAAGAAATCTTAACGGCTAAAAAAGATGTGATTTATTTTTCAGCAACTGGAGAAAATCCATTGAATACACTTATTTACTCAGTTACTTTAAAAGGAAAACAAAAATTACTATCACAGACTGAAGGAACGCATGAATTTGCACTGTCATTAGATGGTTCTTTGTATTACGATGGTTATTCCAATCATTCTACGCCATTTAAAGCAGGAATTTTCTCACAATCAGGCAAAGAAGTAAAACATTTATTGACGGCATCAAACCCATTGGCAGATTATAAAATTGGAAAAACAGAAATTGGTTCAATCAGCGCTAAAGATGGTTCAAAATTGTACACACGCTTGATTAAGCCTAGTAATTTTGATGCGTCGAAAAAATACCCTGTTTTGGTGTATGTTTATGGAGGACCACATGCACAATTAATTACCAATTCATGGTACGATGGTGCTTCTTTATGGATGAATTGGTTGGCAGAACAAGGATATTTAGTTTTTACAGTTGATGGTAGAGGTTCTGCAGAACGTGGTTTTGCATTTGAATCGCAAATTCACCGCCAATTGGGAACAGTTGAAATAGAAGACCAATTATCGGGAGTGGATTATTTGAAATCATTGAATTATGTTGATGGAAATCGCATTGCTGTTCATGGTTGGTCGTTTGGTGGATTTATGACAACTTCTTTATTACTACGACACCCTGGAGTATTTACATGTGGTGTAGCAGGTGGACCAGTGACCGATTGGAAGTATTATGAAATAATGTATGGTGAACGTTACATGGACCGTCCTGAGCAAAACGAAGAAGGTTACAAACAAGCAAGTTTACTAACCCATGCAGCCAATTTAAAAGATGATTTGCTACTAATTCATGGAACTGTTGATGATGTAGTGGTGATGCAACACAATTTTGCATTGGTAAAAAAGTTTGTTGATTTAGGCATTCAAATGGATTTCTTCCCCTATCCGATGCACAAACACAATGTTACAGGTAAGGACAGAGTTCATTTAATGACAAAGGTTTTAAACTATGTGATGGAGCACAATAAGTAAGATAGTTTGACCTATTATTTGTTAAAACAAAAAACAAAATAGCAATAAGTGATTTATAATTAATAGGTTAAAATTTAACTAAAGAATCATCTTTAACTTCCTTAGTGCTAATAAATTTGGGTGATTACAAAGGTGTCATCTCGGATTTTATTGGTGTAAAAATCATGTTGTTTCTACAAAAGTCATGTTCCTATGGGACTAAAAAGCGTTTAATCATAGGAAATCGACATAAAGCTCCATCGGAGCGATACCGTTGTAGAAAAATATTCATCAACCACATAAAACACCGTAGGTGTGACGCCTTTGTAAAAATACTAATCAGAAAAAACAACATAGAAGACACGTCATTTACTTTGAATAACAAACAGATTTCAATTTTTCAAATGGGTTTGCCAAACTTTTTCCATCATTATTTTTTTGTTTTTTCAATTTATTTTTTGTAAATTTGATTTATTAACTACAAAATCTTTTTATGAAAACAACACTACCTCCAAGCGATTCCAAGCGATTCCAAGCGAATCCAAGCGAATCCAAGCGAATTTTTAGTAAAAACAACCAAAATAGCACTAAGTATTAGTTGCTTTTTCACCATGTTTACTGTGGCTGCCCAAACCAATACCCTTCCTCCTTCGGGAAACGTAGGGATAGGAACGACAACGCCATCATCCCGATTGCAGGTTAACGGAACTGCAAAAATAGATTCCTCTTTAATTGTTAAGGATTCTGTTACCATTAAGAAAAATCTACGTGTAGAAGAAAATGTAAATTTTTTGGGACAAACAAAGATGAACAACACTCGTGTTTTTAATAATTTTGTTTCAGACAATTCGGCTAAGTTTAATGGTGTTGTTAAAATGCCCAATTTGGAACTACCAGCTACTTTAAACAATAAAAATGTGGTATTGACAAATACGAACGGTGCTTTAAAGATATTTCCATTGGATTCTTTAATAAATTTTGTACAAAGAGGTCTTTATGTACCACCTGTGCAATTAGATTTTTATTGTGCCAATATTGCTCCAGTAGCACCAACTTGGTCGAATGGGCCTTATAAAATTTACAGCCATTGTCAAGATGTAAATGTAGGTATTGCCACCAATGAACCTCGTGTAAATTTGGATGTTAGAGGCACAACCTTTACAGAAAGGATAGCTATTAACTCGGATCCAACCACAATGGGATACAAACTATTTCATTTGAAAGCCAATTACACACATCCAAGTCAGGCATCCAAAGTGCTTTTTTTAGTTGAAAACCATGAGCGAGCATTGTTTCAAATAAGCAATGATGGAATAGTTCGCACCCGAGAAGTGATTGTAAATTTAGACCAATCATGGCCTGATTATGTATTTACGCCCGAATATAAATTAACTCCTTTAAAAGAAGTTGCTTCGTTTATAAAAGAA
>JAKQEZ010000662.1 GCA_029558435.1 Bacteroidota bacterium | reverse complement strand
AATGACCTGCTGGTAACAGCGTATTGGCAATAGTGGGGCTGACAGTTGTAAACTCAACATTTGTAGTTCTATTGGTCATTTGTACTAATATTAAGCTGACGTTTTTCAAATGCCCCACCATCGCCAATACGTAAACCGTTAGCGGTCATGCTATGACAGACAACATCAACATAGAAAAAATCATAAAATTGGTTAGAGAACAAGAACCAGACAGACAAGACATTATTTCTGCATTGCAAAATTGCAAAGGCGGACATTGGTCTAGTAAAGGTTATTACCATTTTGTTGACTCTCGTAATCCAAACCAACCTGGTTCTGAATGGCAACATGACGAATGTATTGTAATTCAACAACAGAATGAAGGCGACATAATTATTGACCTACTAAAAGACGGACGAGTTGGTGGAATTGAATTCATTGACCTAATTGACAAATGAAGTTGAAACAAGAAATTAAAATATCAGTTCTTGCCATTGACGAAGGGGATGATACAATTCAATTTCAAATTGAAGTTACAAATGGAATTAGTTCGACATCCCAAGACCTCTATGGTTATGCGGACAATTTCAAAGAATTTGCCACTGGACTAATTTCATTCCCAAAGACTATAACAGACAACGTAAAATATGAACTTGGCGAAATTGGTGAACGTTGGGCATATTATATTCTTTTGGACGTTTTCTGTTATGAAAATAATGGCCATTCAGCAATTCATGTAATTCTGGACAATAATGGAAAACGACCTTATACAAACAAATGTGAATTTTATATTACAACAGTTCCTGCATCATTAAACAAATTAGGACAATTACTTATTGACTGGAACCCCACAACAGAAAAAGAAATCACATGGACAGCAGAATGAGAGAAGCACGAACCGCTAACAGCACATTTGCAATAGGCGGGGTTTCGTGCTCCGCAGAAAGTTTTGTGGTAGCCGAAAGTTTTTTGCTCCGCATAAACATTAGTGGTAAAAAGCCCGCCCATCGCAAATCTGCAAAACGTTGCCACCAATTATGAAAAAAATCCTGCAAATAACAATATTTCTATTCTCAATCGGAGTTTTCGCTTGCGATTGTGATGAACCAAAAATAACGGAAAAATTTATTGAGTCGGAATTTGTTGCTAACGTGACTATTTTAAAAATCTATCCGAATCAAAAAAATGAACAAGGATATAAAGCTGACATAAAGATTAATGAATTGTACAAAGGCGAACAGCTGAAATCGATTTATGTTTATGGCAGAAGTGACAATGGAATTGGAAGTTCTTGCGACATTTATATTCCAACAAACACAAAGTTAGTTGCTTATGCAAGAAAAAATAAAGACGGAAATTTTGGAATCGGAATGTGTTCGGGTTTGCTATATTTAAATAAAAGCAATCAGAAAAGACAAAAACGAGAGTTGGAAATATTAAAAGCTTTCAAGGAAAATAATATTAATTGGACTGACAAGATAACTTATCGAGAAAAATCAAAACTTCATAAAAATTTAGAACAATTTAAAGGAATTGAACTTGACAAAAATTTTGGGATTTATGAAATAACATTCGCATCTGATTTGACAATTAAAAGTGTTACTGAAATAAGTGGATTTCAAAACGCAATCGACAAAAAATTAATTGAGATACTTAAAAAAACAGAATGGACAAGTTTTGACAAAGGAGTAAAAAACAAAGTTCCAGATAACAATAAATTGTTAATCGGAATTTATTATTACCCAAAAGAAAAAGAAAATCCGAGTTTTTTAAGTCAATACTATCTATGAAAAATAACTGGTGGCAACAATGTATAACCGCAATTACGGCGGATTCGACTACGTCCGAATCCACTCGGAATTGCTAAAGCCTGTGCTTAACCGAAAATCATTAACTTTAATCCCGTAACTGACGGTTATACGAAACCGTTATGGGCAAGTTTAAACGACATAGTAGACAAACAAGAGAGCCACCGAAAAACGGAAACGACTCATCATAACAGCATAAATTTGCTGACTGAAAAATAGTGGAGACAAGAAAACCACTAAAAAAACAGCGAGTAATCCGAAAATCGATAAGAGTAGGAATAAAATTTAAATTCAAAAGAAAATGAACAAACAAAGATTAGCAATTCTAATTATAGCAGGACTTGGTGCTTTAGCTACATTCATGCCTTGGGTGAAAGCACCTATTGTGGGCACAATCAATGGAACAAAAGGTGATGGCTGGATTACTTTAGTTTTATTTGCTGTACCACTAGTAATTTCCTTGTTAAATGACAAAACAAAGGCAGTAAAAGGTGGGCTACTTTATGGTGCAATTATTCCAAGTATTCTTGCTGGAGTAATAGGTATCTGGAAAATAATAGATTTTAACTCAAAAATGTCGGATGTTGGCGATAATCCTTTTGCCAAAGCGCTTGGTGCAACCGTATCAATTGAATTCGGCCTATATTTAGTGGTTTTAGCAGGTGTTGCCTTACCAATTGCTGCTTTTTTGATTAAAGATAAAGAAGTAGAATCTCAATAAAACCAGCCCATAACAGCACATTTGCGGATATGGCGGGTTTAGTGGTAAAAGAAACATTCTGCTTCTAATAAACTTCTGAGGTAAAATGAAAGATACTGCTTCTAAGCCCGCCACATCGCAAATCTGCAAACCGTTATGGGCAATACTACGACACTGCAAACAATGACGGTTGTGCCTTGATATTATCAGCTCGTTTGTTGCCATAATTAACGTGTTTTTCGTTTATTTCAAATCCTATAAAGTTTCTATTTTCTTTTATAGCCATTGCACACTCTGTACCACTTCCAGCAAAAGGAACTAAAATAAGGTCGTTTGGTCTGCTACTTATTAGTATTATTTCCCTTGTTAGCTTTTCGG
>JAKQEZ010000605.1 GCA_029558435.1 Bacteroidota bacterium | reverse complement strand
AGTGAATTTTGGTGAGGTGCTGACGGCACACCACAAAAAGAACAAATACAATTTTCCAGTTCAAGACACTAAAAATATTGACATTATGATGGAAACGGGAACGGGTAAAACCTTCACGTTTATAAAAACCATTTTTGAACTGAGTAAGCATTTCGGCTACAAAAAGTTTATTGTTCTTATTCCGACAGTTCCAATCAGAGAGGGAACAAAAACAAACTTAGAGGACACAAAAGATTACTTTAAGAGTTTGTACGCCAACGAGAAAGAAAAGGAAATTGAAACCTTTGTATACGAAGGAGGAAACATTTCAGCCGTTAGACAATTTATCGGCACTTCACATTTATCGGTTTTGGTAATGACACCAAGCTCATTCAGCCACAAAGACAATATCCTAAACCGACCATTAGAAAAAGACATTAACACACCTGAATTATTCGTAAACAATCAGGAACCGCCTAAATCATATTTGGAATGTTTAAAACGCCTAAATCCAATTGTGATAATGGACGAGCCACACCGTTTTGAGGGTAACGCTTTTAAAACCTATTTTGAAGGTTTTGAAAATTACTTTTTGCGTTTTGGTGCTACTTTCCCAAAAAAGAAAGACAGTTTGCCTTTATCCAATGTTGCCTATGTTTTAGACAGCATTTCTTCATTCCGACAAAGTTTGGTAAAGAAAATTGTAGTTTATACGCAAGACGTAGTTGAGAACACAGACACACTCATTGGCATTGAAAAAATTGGAACAGTTAATAAAGCCTTTGTAAGCACATTAACTAACGGAATCATTGCAAGGCGTGAGTTAGGAGTTGGTGCAGTTTTCAACGGTAAAAGCATAAAGAAAATAAACAAAGACACGATTGTTTTAGCGGACGATACGATTGAAAAAGTAGATTATTCTTTGTCGGACGAATCATTGCGGGCAATGATTAAGGAAACAATTAAAATTCACTTTGAAAAAGAAAAAGGTTTGTTTGAGCAAGGCATAAAAGCATTGACCTTGTTTTTTATGGAAAGCGACACCAGTTTGTTTCGTGGCGACAATCCCAAAATCAAGAACTTTTTTGAAGAAGAATACAAAAAGCAATACACAGAAATTGTAAGCAAACTTGACCAATCAAGTGACTATTATAAATTCTTGCAGAACGATTTTGACAGCGACAATACGCTGCAAGTTCACAAAGGTTATTTTTCAGGCGACAAAGGAAATGCAGACGAAAAAGTAAAAGCAGGAGTTGACGAAATTCTGAAAGACAAAAAGAAATTGCTTTCGTTTGCAAGTCCTACTCGTTTCATTTTCTCCATTTGGGCTTTACAGGAAGGTTGGGACAATCCGAATGTTTTCACAATCTGTAAACTTTCCAATCAAGGTAGCGAAATATCAAAATTGCAACAAATTGGTAGAGGTTTACGCATTTGTGTAAATCAAAATCTACAGCGTAATACGCTTAAAAATCTCAATGACGACCAAGAAGCATTTTGGAAAATCAACAACCTTGATGTAGTTGTATCAAGCAAAGAACACGGTTTTGTTGAGGCAATTCAAAACGAGATTTTAAGTAACTCATTCCTGATTTCTGAAACAT
>JAKQEZ010000599.1 GCA_029558435.1 Bacteroidota bacterium | reverse complement strand
CTTTTTGCGTCTGAAACCCACGAACCTGAATAAACTGCATTTCGTAATTCTTGGTCGGTTAGTTTTTCTCCTGCAATGTTGATTGTCTTGAACCACTCCAATTTTTCGCTATCTGTTCCGCTACACAGATAAACCATTATTTTGTAGTTCAAAATTTGTTCTTGTTCGTCTTTCTGTAAGTTGTGGAAGTATCTGCTTTTAAATGCAAAATCTCCTTCAACAAATTGGCTTATTGAAATTGTTCTTTGCTGTCCGTCAATTACTTCAAAATTTCCATCATCACGAACTGCCCAATACATTACGTTCAAAGGATAGTCTTTTGTAATTGTGTCTATTACTGCTTCACGCTGTTTGTCTTTGTAAATAAATTCACGTTGGTAGGGTGGGCGAATGTCCAATTTGCCACCATAACCAATTACTCCATTCTCTTGGTTGTCTTGATAGCCATTTGTAAGGTCTTGGACTGTTATTTCTTTAAGTTTAATTTCCATTATTTCAATCTCTTGTTTTTGATTACTATTCTGTCGTAAAGTCTCTGATAAGTTCCGTTTCCACTGTCCAAATAGAAACGAGGTCCGCCAGCCATATAACTTCCTTTACTCGCAATTTCTGACATTGGAGTTCCGAGTGTCATACTTGAACCAATTATTTCAAATTGGTCTGGATTATACTTGTCCAAAAATGTTATAGGAACGCCCATTTCGCCTTTGTAATCAATAGGTATATCTTTTACTTTACTAACTTCAATTGCATCATAGTTTACGTATTTCGGGTAATCATCTTCGTTTCCTTTGTATGATTTATACAAGATTAAATCTTCGTGTCTTTTGGCGATATCAAGATTTGTATACCAGCAAATGTTCCCAAAAACTGCATACTTAATTCCATCTTCTACTTTAACGCTGTTATGTTCGTAGCTGTCCGGCATAGTGAACTTCTTAACTGAATTGTAGCCAAACCAAATTTTGTCGTCTTGAATAAGTTTGAAAAGTTCTTTGTATGAAATTGCATTTTGGCTCCCGATAATCACAAATTTTTTGTCGTATTCAATGAGTTGTGAAATGTATTCACGAAAGAGAGAGAATGGAGGATTTGTTACAACAATGTCGGCTTGTTTCAAAAGTTCAATACATTCTTTACTTCTAAAGTCACCGTTGCCTTTAAGTTTTTTTATGCCAATTTCGCTTGGGTCGGGAATGTTATTTCTGTTTTTGTCACCAGTATATTCAAGGTAAATTGCTTGTTCAGAGTTGTTTTGACTGAACAAGTCCATATTTTGGTTTTTATAGCAAGTCGCAATGAGTTTTTTTAGTCCGAGTTTCTCAAAGTTGTATGAGAAGAAATGAAAAAAATTACTCACTCGTGGGTCGTCACAGTTGCAGTAAACAACTTTATTCTTGAAATGCGTTTTGTAATACTTTAATTCACGTTCAATGTCGGCAAGTTGCGTATAGAACTCATCCTTTTTATTTGCTTTTGCTTCCTGTAAATTTTTATTTTTTAGCTTATCTGTCATTTGTCACATTGTTTCGTGTCGGTTTCAAAGTTAATATTTCGTTCTTTTGTCTGTCGGTTTCTTGTTGGTTGTGTGTCGTTCTACGCTTGCACCTAACGTTTTGCCAACTGGCGAAGTAGCGGTTTTTGAAACACTACCCTGTCAGGTTTGCACGATGTAAATTTAATGAAATAATGTTTATATACCCACTTCACCCGCTATTGCGCCAGTTGGCTGTTACCGCCAGTGGTTCT
>JAKQEZ010000594.1 GCA_029558435.1 Bacteroidota bacterium | reverse complement strand
GTATTTTCATCAACTTCTACTGTTTTTAATTGATTTTGTTTGATGAAATTCAAGGCAGTATGGTAAACAATTCGGTAAAACCACGATGAAAATTTACTTGTTGCCCGAAATGTGTGCAGGTTGTGAAATGCTTTTACAAATGCATTTTGTGTTATGTCTTCAGCATCTTGTCTGTTGGCACAAATTCGAAAAGCAAGGGTGAGTGCCATATCTTGATAGGTGTCCACAAAATAGCTAAAGGAAGACGTCTCTCCCTCTAGTATTTGGCGAATCAATTGCTTTTCGTTGACCTGCATTATTCTTTTTCTTTATTGCTAACGATTTTAAAATATGCTAAATACGCTAATCCAAAAAACAATAAGAAGCTAGCCCCAAGCACCAAAAAACCAGCATCTTCATTGAGACGCATCGTTTTTATTATCGTTAATCCCACGATAAAACCTATGCCCATTCCTACAAACAACAACCCATTTCTAAGTGATTTGTATTTTTTAGCATCCGTTTCTACATTGTCGGGCGGAATGATGCCTTGTTTTATCATTTCCATGCGCTCAACATGTTTTTGATTGTTGGCACGAAGCCCCAAATACATCCCAAATCCTATTGGCAAAGCAATGGTAGAAAGGATGGCAATAATTGCTGTTAAATCTTCCATAACATTTAAAATTAATTGGTTTTCAGTAATAGGACAACAAAAAATTCATTTGGTTACAACTTTTTTCATTTTTTGTACCAATAGAAATAATTACTTTTACGCTATGAATCGGATGGTTTTTCTTGTTTTATTGGTGTTTGGGCTATATCTAACCAGCTGCAATACGCCTGTTTTGGAATCTTCAACTCCCAAACGATTTTACATTGCCTCCGATTTTTTACAACCAAAAGATGCTATTTTATTCAAAGATTTTAGCAAAAAGGAAAAAACAAGGGTTGTAATTTTAAATTGGACAGCCGATTCTATTGAACAACATTATGCAAAATTTGGATACTCTTCTAAATTTGATGCGGTTTTGATGAAAACTACATTTGCGGTTAACCAGTTTGCTACCCAAAAGATTTTACATCCAATTGAAGCCAATTATCTCTGGCAAAACAAAGATTTTGAGGCACCCAACAAAGAGTGGATTACGTTGGGTATTGATCCCTATGTCATTGCAGGACTCAAAGAAAAAAAAGTAATGCACTACAACGATTTGACGTGGGGCAATAAATGGGAAAATAAACTTACACCCGAAGAAATGAAAGCATTTAATGGGGCTGTGGTGTACCAATTTGGGCGAAAAAACTTGCAAAATTCTATCAAATGGTTGAAAAAACTGCAACAACAAATTGCACCAGCACAACCAATGCTCGTTGCTCAACCCGATTCATTGGCTGACTCTACAGCACTTGCGTCGTTTTACCTCACTCGTTTGTCTAAAATAAACCCTAAAAAAGAGGTGTTTGTGTATCCAAGTCAAATTGTTCGTTTGGGAGCGTTTTATGACGGTATCAACTTTGGAATAGCTCGCCATTCTTCAAAATACATTACAGCACTACATTTTATTGCATTTTATACGCAACCGCTTAACAATCAAAAGTTGAGTAAACGTCTCCATGTATTACCAGTTGAAAACCCACACAAACAATCTCCGTTTGATTACCAAAATAATTACCCCATCTTATTTAGAGGCTCACCCGGAGAAATTGCACCTATTTTTCGCAATCTTAGCAAAATAGAAGTGCGTATTTATGGTGGAAATTAATTTTTCATTTCATTCAATAGCTAGTAAAACCGCTATTTTTTGTAATTTTGCACAAAGTTTTTACAAAGTATGATTTTACCAATTGTGGCTTATGGCGACCCTGTTTTAAAAAGAGAGGCCGACGAAATAGACGAAAATTATCCTAATTTAAAGGAGCTAATAGACAACATGTTTGAAACGATGTATGAAGCATCGGGTGTTGGGTTGGCTGCTCCTCAGGTGGGTTTATCCATCCGATTATTTGTGGTGGATGGCTCTCCATTTGCCGATGAGGAAGACGAGGAACCAGATCCACGTGCTGTTGGCATGGAAGGATTTAAAAAAGTGTTTATCAACCCGATTATTGAAGAAGAAAAAGGCGAAAATTGGGGTTTTCACGAAGGTTGTTTGTCGATTCCAAAAATTAGAGAAGAGGTTTTTAGAAAAGAAGAGTTGACCATTTCCTACTACGATGAGAATTGGCAATTTCACGAAGAAAAATTTTCAGGATACAAAGCCCGAATCATTCAACACGAATACGATCATATTGAAGGAATTTTGTTTACTGACCACCTTTCTGCATTGAAGAAAAAAATGTTGACCAAAAAATTGCAAAACATTTCAAAAGGCGATATTTCGGTAGATTATAAAATGAAATTTCCAGCACAAAAAAAAGGTAGATAATGAAACAGTTGGTAGTTTTTGCAGTAATAGTTTTGTTGATTTCTGCGTGTGGTGGTAAGAAAAATGAACTTTCATACGACCAACGAATTGCACAATACGAAGATTCTATTGAACAATGGGGTGGCGGTTTAGGCTCACAAGAAGAAATTAATGGTTTTGCTGAGCGCTACATCAATTTATTATTGGAAACATACAACGAAGAATCATCTAATCCGAATAATGCAACCTATTTGGACCGCGTGCACATGTGGTATGCCTCCATTGGAAAACCCAACGAATCGGTGAAGTGGGGCGAAACGTTATTGAAAAAATTTCCCAACTATTCCAACCGTGTAATGGTCATTGAAAGCATGGCGGCAATGTATGATGGCGACATCACTCCACGCGATAGTAACAAAGTGCGCAGTTATTACACACAACTGTTGACCGAATTCCCAAAATTGAATCCAGAAAAACGAAAAGACATCGAAAAGCGATTGAAATACAATAATTTATCGCTCGAAGAATACATTGTTACGGTTTCTGTATCAGAGTAATTGGATTTTTATTTCTCCAATTTCAATTACATCTCCAGCAATAAGTTTGGCTCTTTTGCGAAATTCTTGTTCGCCGTTTCGAATGACAACCCCTTCATCTACAATGAATTTTGCTTGTCCGCCTGTTTGTGCAATGCCTAAAACCTTCAATAAACTAATGAGTTCAATGTAATCGCCTTCGATTTTAAATGTTTCCATTGGATAAATGTTGAATGTATAATTGGTATAATTTTTCTGCTGCTGTAAAAGAAGTTTCTTCTTCGTTAATAACTTTTTTATCCATTTCTTTTAGCAATTCATGCAAATGTTCATTACCGTAAAAACCTCTTAATATGCTTTCGTTGAGCGTTTCGCGCAACCAAAATTTATCTTGTTCCTTGCGGTTGTGTGCAAAATACCCGTTGATTTTTGTTTGATTTTCAAAAGCCAAAATAGTTTCCCAAATCATGTCCATATTGGTATTGTTATAACTTGAACACGTGAGTGCTTTTGGTTGCCAATTGCTTTTTTTTGGCGGAAACAAGTGCATGGCATTCTGGTATTCTCTACGAGCCAAATTGGCTTTTTTCACATTGTCGCCATCTGCTTTGGTAATCACAAGCGCATCGGCCATTTCCATAATTCCACGCTTGATGCCTTGCAATTCATCTCCTGCCCCCGATAGCATCAACAACAAGAAAAAATCAACCATTGAATGCACCAAAGTTTCGGATTGTCCCACACCCACCGTTTCAATTAAAATGACATCGTACCCAGCAGCTTCACACAAAAAAATGCTTTCTCGCGTTTTGCGAGCTACCCCTCCCAAAGTGTCTCCTGCAGCCGATGGACGAATAAAAACGTTGTGCAATTGTGATAACTGCTCCATTCTTGTTTTATCGCCTAAAATACTACCTCCCGAAGTGCTAGAAGAAGGGTCGATGGCCAAAATGGCAACTTTTTTACCCGCTTGCACCAACAACTGACCAAAACTTTCAATAAAGGTACTTTTTCCAACACCAGGTACGCCCGTTATGCCAATTCGAATGGATTTTCCACAATGGGGCAAACACCTTTTGATGAGTTCTTCCGATTTTACCCTGTCGCTCTCCAAGGTGCTTTCAATAAGGGTGATAGCGCTACTAAGCAGCGTTGTGTTGTGCTGAAGAATACCGTCCAACAGCGCATCAACCGTTAATTCAGCTTTGCGTTGTTTGCGTTTTCTCAACCAATCTTCATGCATTTGTTGCTTATCCATAGCAAAACAAAAATAATCGAAATATCTCATTAAATTTGTTTTATGGTAAAAATTGGTTTGCTTTCAGACACACATGGCGATTTAGACGAGCGTATTTTTCATTATTTCAAAGACGTAGATGAAATATGGCATGCGGGCGATATTGGAACATTGGATGTACTCGATAAACTCAAGGCATTTAAACCTGTTCGAGCCGTATATGGCAACATTGATGATCACACCATTCGCTTGGAGGCACCTTTGCACAATCGCTTTACAATTGAAAAAGTTGAAGTGCTGATGACTCACATTGCCGGTAAACCTGGAAAATATGCCAAACCAGCTTATGATGAATTGCAAAAAGGAGCTCCAAAGTTGTTTGTTTGCGGACATTCGCACATTTTACTGGTTAAATTTGATCCGCACTACAACATGTTGTGGATGAACCCTGGAGCTTGTGGAAACAAAGGGTTTCATCAAATAAAAACCCTGTTGCGTTTTTGCATTTCCGATGACCGAATTCATGATTTGGAAGTAATTGAACTTGAAAAAAGAGTGTAGGATATAATTTTTATTGTTTCTTTGCGTTTGAAATGAGGATGAAAAAAATACTTTTATTTGTTTTACTACTTATTGCAGGAAATGCATTTTCACAAATGGGTGGAAAAAATGCTTATGCTTTGTTGGGGCTAACTTTCAATGCGCGTAGTGCTGGACTTGCAGGAAATTTCATCACCGCCAAAGATTACGACATCAATTTAGGGGTTGCCAATCCTTCATTGCTCAACGAACAAATGCACCAAGTTGTAAGTGTTAGCCAAGCGTTGTATGCTGGGCGCATCAACT
The DNA here is from genome assembly GCA_029558435.1 of Bacteroidota bacterium. The sequence goes on along the minus strand of JAKQEZ010000594.1, from coordinate 9,146 downwards.
ATGGAATGTTTAGTTACGGACACCAAATAAAAGAAAAACACACCATTGCAGCACACATCCGCTATGTTGCTTATGGAAAAATGACCCGAACCGATAAAAATGGAGTGGAAATGGGAACTTTTAGTCCGTTTGAATACATCCTCGGCGTTGGTTATGCTTATAAAATTAACCCACTGTTTTCTGTTGGAGCAAATGTAAACATTATTGGATCGCATTTAGAGGTGTATAATTCCTACGGAACATCCATTGATTTGGCAGCAACATTCTTAAATAAATCTGAAACATTTTTGGCTACTGTGCTTTTCAAAAACGTAGGTTTTCAGTTTAATAAATACGGAACTAAACGAGCACCTTTGCCTGCAGATTTTCAATTAGGGGTTAGCTATCGTTTAAAACATGCGCCGTTCAGATTTTCTATTGTTTATCATCATCTTAACAAATGGGATTTAACCTATTCTGACCCGAATGCACAACCAACAGTAGATCTATTAACAGGCGATACCATTCCAGTTAAAAAAGCCAAGTTTTTTGAAAAATTAGGGCAACATTTTACCTATCAAATAGAAATTTTAGCTACCAAAAACATTCATTTTCGTGCAGGATTTGATTACTACACCCGTCAATCTATGAAGCTGGAGAAAAAACCAGGAATTGCCGGATTCTCGTTTGGTTTGGGCTTGCATTTCAGAAAAATATCGTTTGATTATGGTTTTAGTTTCTATTCAAAAGCTGGTTTCAACAATATGATTACGCTGTCATCTAACATTGGTGCGTTTAGGAAATAGGGCAATTAGGTGAGTGATTCAACAGCATCATAAATTAAATCTTGCTCATAGCCTTTTGATGCTAAAAAACGCATGATTTTAGCCTTTTTGGTATAACTGTCTTTTTCGTTAGAAAGTTCCTTGTGTTTTTTTGTTGCTAATGCCACAAGTGTAGCAAAATAATCATCGCCATCAATTTGTTGCAAAGCTTTGTTAATGCAGGTTAACGGAACAAATTTAGCTTTGAGTTGTTGCCGAATTTTAATTTTTCCCCAACGTTTAATTCTAAATTTACCCGACACAAAACTATCAGCAAAACGTTGTTCATCTAAAAAACGTTGTTCAATGAGATGGGCCATTAATTGGTCTTTTTGTTCACCAACTATTCCCCATTGATTTAATTTATTGGAAACTTCAAAATGACAACGATCTTGGTAGGCACAAAAAGCTTCAATTTTTTGCTTCGCTGTCAAAAAAGAGAAATTACACTCCGACTTCATGTCAAAGTGCAATTTCTTCGTTATTGTTATCCACAAAAGAGTATTGCAACAATTGGTTGGCAGTAGCTCTTCTGACAGGAATCCATTTTTTAAATTTAAAGAACCATTTCACTTGACGGGATATCAATCCTTTTTTGAAATAAGCCTCTAAATAAGGGTGAACAAGCAAAGCAACATGTTTTTCTTTTCTATCGAGCACCAAAAACTGTAAATTGTTTTCAATTTCTTCGGCAAAAAGAATACTTGCTTGAATTTCACCTGTTCCGTTACATGTAGGACAAGTTTCGGCTGTTTTAATTTCCGTTTCTGGTCGCACACGTTGACGTGTAATTTCCACCACTCCAAATTTAGATGGAGGAATAATATTGTGTTTTGCTCTATCCGACTTCATCACTTCTTTCAAGTGGTCGTATAGTGCTTTGTTATTGGCTTTATCGTGCATATCTATAAAATCAACACACACAATTCCGCCCATATCTCGCAATTGAAGCACACGCGCAATTTCTTCTGCAGCCTCCATATTGGTAAGCAAAGCGTTTGCTTCTTGGCCATCAGCACCTTTTCTGTTTCCAGAGTTAACATCAATTACGTGCATCGCTTCTGTATGCTCGATAATCAAGTAACCTCCACTTGGAAGCGGCACTTTTTTACCAAATAATGTCTTAATTTGTTTGTTGATGCCAAACTTCTCAAAAATGTCGAGTTTGCCATCATACAATTTCAATATTTTTTCACGCTCTGGTGCAATTCCACTGATGTATTCTTTCAACTCGTCATAGGTTGTTGAGTTGTTGGTGTGAATATTGGTGAAATCTGCATTGAGCATATCGCGCAATATAGAAGTGGTTTTACCCATTTCATCTAATACACGCATAGGCGGAACAGCATTTTTCAAGCGTGAATGCATGGTTTTCCACTTGTTCAGCAAATCTTTTAAATCTTGTTCAACTTGCTCGACTTTTTTGTTCTCGGCAACTGTACGGATGATGACTCCAAAATTCTTTGGTCGAATGGCTTCTACTAAATCGCGCAGGCGGTCTCTTTCTTTTGCGTCTCTAATTTTTTGTGAAATTGAAACTTTATCCGAAAAAGGAACCAAAACAAGATAACGACCCGCAAGTGTTATTTCAGCACTTAAACGAGGTCCTTTACTTGAAATTGGCTCTTTTGCCACTTGTACCAAAATAGGCGATGAGGCAGATACGATATCCTTAATTTTACCATCTTTTGGAATTTCCTTTTCAATTTTAAAATATTGCAAATCAGCAACATTTTGTTTTTTCTTAAGGGTATCCTTGGTAAATTTATTTAACGATTCGAACTGCGGACCCAAGTCTAAATAATGTAAAAAAGCGTCTTTTTCATAGCCCACATCAACAAACGCAGCGTTAAGGCTAGGCACTACTTTTCTTACTTTTCCTAGGTATATATCGCCAACAGCAAAGTCAATATTTCTTTGCTCTTCGTGTAATTCAACCAGCTTTCCATCACGTAACAGAGCAAGCCAAATGCCGTTTGAACGTACATCGACTATTAATTCTAAACTCACGAAAGCTTAATTTTTTATTAATAAATAGAAAAACTTAGCAAGTTTATCCCGCTAAGTTTCCCTCAATAAATTTCCTTAGAAGTTATTATTTCTTCTTTTTATGACGATTTTTTCTTAATCTTTTTTTACGCTTGTGCGTCGCCATTTTATGTCTTTTTCTTTTTTTACCGCTTGGCATAATCTTTATATTTTAATTATTAATTTCTTATTTCTTGTTTGTTTCTCTTTAGAAAAAAAACACCCTCGTTTTTCAACGAGAGTGCAAATTTATAAAATTCTATTGAAAATCAATCAATATTATCAAATAAAATAATCAAAGGAGAGTGATTATTTTACTTTTACATTGTTTTTCACCTTGTCAACAAAAGTTTTTGAAGGTTTGAATGCAGGAATATTGTGTGCTGGAATTACAATTGTTGTCTTTTTTGAAATGTTTCTTCCTGTTTTCTCAGCTCTTGTTTTAACGATAAAGCTTCCAAATCCACGTAAATAAACGTTTTCTCCCTTAGCCAAAGACCCTCTAACTGACTCCATAAAAGCCTCAACAGTCTTTAATACTTCTGCTCTTTCCAACCCTGTTTCTTCTGCAACTGATGCAACGATATCTGCTTTAGTCATATTTGATATAATTTAATTAAAGATTCAACAATTTGATTTCCAAATACAAAGATATACGAGATATTTATCTTCGTAGCACTAAAAGCTTATTTTTTTTCACAAATTAGCTTAGTTGCAGTTTTTTACCCACTAATTCCCCTTTTTTTTAGACAAATAGTTGTTTTTTCTTTATTAAACCGTTTTTTTCTTAGACTAAAATTTAAAAAGATTGAGAATGTTCGAAGGTTAAAATAGGATTTTTATGCACTTTTTGCTCCGATTCAATCGTGTTAACTACTCTGTTTTCACGATGAATAGAAAATTGAAGGTTATCTACCGTGGTTTTAGTGGTTAATTGACACATTCCTGTTTTCAATCCTTTTTCCCATGCATAAAAATGCAAAGTGGTCAATTTACTAAAATCTGCATTTTCCATATAAACATTCATGGCTTGTGACTGACAAATAAATGCACTTCTGTCTATTGCCAAATTGAGCATCGTTTTTTGTGGAATTTCCCAAACTGTTTTGTAAATTGCCTTTAAAGATGCTGGAATACGTTCTACTGCTTGAATAGAACCACTGTTCAATGTGATTTGTTGACGCATTTCTTTGTCCCACAACCCCGCAGCAATCAAATCTTTAAGCAAGTATTTGTTGATGACCGCATATTCACCCGACGTTTTGCGTTTTATAGAAATATTAGATGCAAAAGGTTCTATATTTTCATTGTAACCCAAAATTTGTGCAATACTTTCTGTTGATGAAACCGTTACCAACAACGCGTTGCGAACTCCATGTTCTGCTATTCCAGCCTTTAACGTTTCCCAATCCCAACGTTCTGTTGGTGTTACATTCCATTGATTAAATTGAAACAAACCTTTGGCTAATGGAGAATTTTTGAATGAACTGTATGCTCCATTTATTTTTGCTTCGTCTTTTGATGCTGTTAAAGCACTGTAATAAATGGTTTCAAAAATAGAACGATTAATAGCTTGTGCCGCTTCTGAATCAAACGCAATTCCCATCAATGCGTATGTGTCGGCTAAACCAACAACGCTGATACCAATAGGACGGTATTTTTGACAATAATCGCGTGCACTTTCCACCGGATAATAGTTTTCATCCAATAATTGATTAAGGTTCAACGTCATTTGATAAGTCACCTCAAACAATTTTTCAAAATTGAATTCTTTTTTGCTGTCCACAAATTTGGGTAAAACAATGGCTCCAACACTGCAAGCACCAATTTCATCATCTGCTTGCGCTAAAGTTAAGTTGACACTGTAATTGGATGCTTTAACGATACCATCATTTTTTTGATTGCTTTTTTCGTTCACCGCATCTTTATACATTATATACGGCATGCCTGTTTCAATTTGTGCTTCTAAAATTTTAAACCACAAATCTTGTGCTTTGATGGTTTTTACACCGATTCCCATTTTTTCAAAACGCTCATAGGCGCTTTCAAATTCTTTGCCGTATAAATTGGCTAATTCAGAGCATTCTTTAGGTGAAAAAAGTGTCCAATCTTCGTTGTTTTTTACGCGGTGCATGAATAAATCGGGTATCCACAACACATTGGTAAGATTGCGCATCGCATTTCCGCTACCAATATACGGTTTTTTGATGTCTAAAAATGCTTCTACATCGGCATGCCAAGGTTCTAAAATCACCGAAAAGTGGTTGCGTTTTTTATCGTGCATGCGCGTAGTGTGACGTGCGGTTTCATCAAAAACATGCAACATCGGAAGTATTCCGTTTGTTTCCAACGATGGATTTTGGTCTTCTTCTATTTCACTTGCAAAAACGCGCGAAATGTTAACACCCAATTCTCCAGCTCCATTAGAAATTTGTGCCGCAGATTTGATAGTGGCATAAATGGTTTCTACCGAACTATCGTCGATGGAAAGCGAATAACTGGAAAGCAATTGAGCGTTGGGACGACCAGCATTGTTCAATGTAGTGATATCGTGCATCATCCAACCTTCTGACAAATAATTATAGGTTTTGATTACAGCCGGAATGTTTGTTTTATGAATTCCAATCGCCAATCGCATCAATAATTGTTGCGGTCGTTCCACGATTTGATTGTCAATGCGCATTAAATAATGATCGGCCAATATTCTAAATCCTAAATAATCAAATTTAAAATCACGGTCGTATATGATGGTAGAATCCAACAAATCTTTGTTATTGCAAATAATGTCGTAAACATCTTGAGCAATGAGTGGAGTTGCTTCGTCCGTTTTTACATCTTTGGCTGTGTACAAATCCGTCATTACTTCCGAAAATGATTTTTTAGTCTCTTTGTGCAAGTTGGAAATAGCAATTCGAGAGGCTAATAAAGCATAATCGGGATGTTCAATGGCTCTCGTCGATGCCACATCAGCTGCCAAATTATCCAAATCCATTGTTGATATGCCGTCATAAATACCTTCAATTACTTTCATGGCAACGGCTTCTGGTGAAACGATAGGATCCAATCCGTAGCACATTTTCATGATGCGAGCAGTAATTTTGTCAAATTTAATTGCTTCTTTTTTTCCGTCTCTTTTGATTACGTACATATCAATTTTTGGTGTTATTATAGTTTTTTTAATAGCTTTTTCTTTGGCGGTGCTTTTTCAGTAAATTGTGCGAGCTTCCAAAGTGGGATACAAAAATTGAAAAAATAAAAACCAATCGCAATTAAAGAAATTCACATCTTCCATTGGGTTTTCAACACTGGTTTTACAATGCGTTTATTTTAAGCACTTAGACAGGTTTTAAACATCAAAATAAAGATTTCCACATAGAGTTTTGAAAAGTGTTAATTCCATCCAAAGTTTCTTATATTTGTTAGAACTACAAGAAGAAATCGATGAAAACTGCGCCGTCTGGTTTTGGAAAATTTATTGCAACGATTGCCAACTATTGGGATGGTTTACTGCATTTATTATTTCCTTCAAGTTGTGTTGTTTGCAAAAATGAATTAAGCAGAACAGAGCAAGTGTGTTGTTCTATCTGTTATTCTGAATTGGCGTTCACCCATTTTGAAATTTCTAAAGAACCTACCGAAGTGGATCAATTGTTTTGGGGAAGATTGCCAATTACCTCCACCTATTCTTTACTGTATTATGAAAAAACAAATAACAGCAAACCCATTTTAGCAGCCCTTAAATATGGCAACCGACCAGATGTGGGACAGTATTTTGGAAGAATTATTGGAAAAACACTCTGTCAGCATCCCTTATTTTCAACCGTTGAGGTGTTGATTCCTGTGCCCATTCATACCAAGAAAAAATACACCAGAGGCTACAATCAAAGTGAGGAAATTGTAAAAGGAATAACGGATGTATGGGAAATTCCTTTTGATTTTAAGGTATTAGCAAGAAATAAACACACAGGCAGTCAAACAAAATTGGGGCGGTTTAGTAGGTGGGACAATGCCGATGGTTTGTTTACTCCCGATGAGAGCATCAAAAACTACAAACACATTGCCTTGGTAGATGATGTTATTACAACAGGTTCTACGCTAGAAGCCATAACAAATCGTATATTTGCCATAGCTCCCGATATCAAAGTGAGCGTAATTAGTTTAGCAGTAACACGATGAAGAATTTTTTAATTGTTGGAGGCGGAATTGCAGGTTGCTCATTGGCCTATCAATTGGCACAAAAAGGATGTCAAATTACAGTAGTTGATGCAGGAAATAACGTGAGCACAAAAGTGGCAGGGGGTGTTATAATTCCACTTGTTTTTAGACGAATGACTAAAAGTTGGCGTGTAGACGAATTTTTGCCTTATGCAAAGCAATTTTATGGAGAATTAGAAACTGCAAGCAATCAAAAAATTTTATATCCAATGGCACTGCGTCGTTTTTTTTCGTCCAATCAAGAACGCAATTATTGGTTGACCCGCCAAAACACACCTGAGTTTTCTACGTATATGAACGAGGTAAATGAGGAGGATGAAACGTGTTATCCGTATGCCAATAAATTTGGTTCGGGAAGAGTAAAAGAATGTTACCGTGTTGATGCTGAATGGATGACCACTGCTCTTTTAAACCACCCCCAAATTACGGTTGTAAACCAACGATTTGATTATTCTGCATTGGATGCAACAACAGCAACCTATCAACAACAATCGTATGATTGTGTTGTTTTTTGCGAAGGCTATGAATCCATCAACAATCCGTGGTTTAGCTATTTGAATGTTGACCCAACCAAAGGGGAGGTGTTGACGGTTAAAACAACAGGTTTATCCAACACAGAGGTTTTAAATAGAAAATGCTCGGCCGCTCCCATCGGAAACGGTATGTATAAAATTGGTGCAACATACGAATGGCATACCGCCAATACCACCGTTAGTGAGAGAGGTAAAAACGAATTGTTGGAACACTTGACTTGTTTAACCGATCAACCAGTAGAAGTGCTCGATCAAATAGCTGGTATTCGACCAACAACTGTTGACCGTCGTCCTTTAATGGGATTGCACCCAGAATTCAATAAATTGGCTGTATTCAATGGGTTGGGAGCAAAAGGATTTTTATTAGCTCCGCTTTTATCCAAAGAAATGTGTGCTTATTTGTTGGAAGGAAAAGATTTGGACAAAGAATGTGTGTTGCAACGCATTAAGGCTTAACGCAACAAATTGACGTGCCCAACCAACTTACCTTCAATTCCCCTTCGGGTGACGTAATTGATTTTATAGGTATAAGTTCCGTCTTGCATCAATGCACCGCGATAGGTTCCATCCCAGATAAAGTTCACATGGTCTGATTTAAAAATACGTTCACCCCAACGGTCATAAATTGTTACGTTTAACGATTCAATATTTACAGTTGAAGCCATAAACCCATCATTGATACGGTTGTCATTTGGTGTAAATGAGTTGGGCACGTAAATATAATACTCTTCTAAAATGGTAATGGTTTTTGCAATGGTGTCTTTACAACCTTTATCGTCTGTAGCAATTAAAGTAACCGTGTAATTTCCAGGATTGTCATACAAATGCGTAGGGTGCACAACAGTTGATGAATCACCATCGCCAAAGGTCCACTCATAGGTTGAAGCGTTGGAACTTAAGTTTTGAAATGTTAAATCGATATTGTTAAACGGCACATTGCTAATCATTGCAAAATTGGCCGTTGGTTTTACAACGTAAATGCGCACTTTTTCAGCCACACTAAACGTTTGGCATTCATCGGAAACTACTACCATGTAATCGGTAGTAACATAAGGATTTGCCCATGTGCTTGGAGTTGTTGCTCCATCGTGTGGCCAATGGTAATAATATTGTCCGTATCCACCTGTAACAGTTGCTACTAATTGAACGGAGTCACCTGGACAAACTTCAACGCTTGGGTTGAGCGTAACAACCAAAGGTGGGCTGGTTACGGTATAGGTAACATCATACGTTTCTGTTAAACCACAAATATCTGTTACTTCAACGGTATAAACAGTTGTTTGTGAAGGCGTCACAACTTGAGAGGTTGCTGTGCCAAGAGTTGCACCATGATTAGAGGTCCATTGATAGGTAAAATCACCAAAACCACCCGTTGCTTGTGCTGATAATGTTGCAGGAATGTATGGACAAATTTCCGTAATATCAGCAGAACCTGTAATGCTAATTGGCGTGTAGGTTGGTACATTTACAGTGATTTGTTGAGTTACTGGTGTTTGAATGCAGGCGTCAATTACTGTTAGTGTATAATTTGTGGTGGCTGTTGGGTTAACAACAATAGAAGAAGTTG
>JAKQEZ010000716.1 GCA_029558435.1 Bacteroidota bacterium | reverse complement strand
GTCCAATCCTTGTCCATTTCCTGCTTTCCCCCTCGCTCAACTCGCAGTCGGCTCGCTACGTTCCATTCAGCCAATCTCCATTGCTTTCCGCTTGGCATTCATTCCACTTGCTTCCCACACTCAAAGAAGCCGATGAAGATTTTTACAATAGCTAAAGATTTCGTTGATGAGGTAATTTCCCTTTCAGATAGTGATTTTTAGAGTGGCTTCTTTTCGTTTTTCCAACGCACGGCTCAAGGCTGTTTTACCTTTTTTACTGTCAATTAGTCAAATACAGAAAGAAAATAAGACAACTTGTCACTTTGTTTGCTGTTTAAATCATTGTTAAATAATGATGGTACTTTATTTGAGCAACAATTAATTTTTAATGAATACATTACCAAACAAGATATTTATGGAACTAACTGAACAGCAAAAGAAATTTATAAACGATTTTGTAATAGAAATTAATAGTGGTGATGCAGCAATTTTTGCAGGTGCAGGTCTTTCAACGTCATTAGGTTTTGTAAATTGGAAAGAGTTATTAAGAGATTTGGCAGATGAATTAAAATTAGATATAGACAAGGAACACGACTTAATTTCAGTTGCACAATATCATTTTAACAAGTTCAAACGTGGTAAAATAAACAACAAGATTATTAACGAATTTACTACGTTTTCAGCAGGAAGTGAAAATCATAAAATCTTATCCCGACTAGGTATTGATACATTTTGGACAACAAATTACGACCAACTCATTGAGAAAACTTTAGAAGCGGACGGCAAGACAGTTGAAACGAAAATTAGAAATGCTGATTTTTCAAGAAACATCAAGAAAAAAGATGCTATTGTTTACAAAATGCACGGAGATAAAAATTCGCCTGATGAAGCGGTTTTAACAAAAGATGATTATGAAACATACAATGAGAAAAAAGAACTTTTTTCTACTGCATTAAGAGGGGATTTACTATCAAAAACATTTTTGTTTATTGGGTTCAGTTTTGACGACCCGAATTTAGAATACATTTTAGGGAGAATAAAAATTCTGTTAAAGGATAACACACCAACGCATTACTGCTTTTTTAAAGAAGTACAAGAAACAGATTTTAACGATACTTCTAAAACTGCGGAACAAAACAAAGAAGATTTTTTGTATGCCAAAATCAAACAAGAATTAAAAATTGATGATTTAGTTAGGTATGGCATTCACGCAATAATGGTCAAAGAGTATTCTGATATAACAGCAATACTTTCCGAGATAGAGAAAAAGATAAAAAGAAGAAACATTTTTATTTCGGGTGCGGCACACGATTATTCGCCTTATACGGTTGGAGATGCAAACGACCTTATTCATTCTTTGAGTTACAAAATAGCTGAAAAAGATTATAAAATTATTTCGGGTTTTGGATTGGGAATTGGCAGTACGGTTATCAATGGTGCGTTAGATTTTAAGCTAAATTCTAATTACAGGAACTTGGACGATTTGCTGATTTTACGACCTTTTCCGCAAACACAATCCGGTACTAAAACAATTCCCGAAATATGGACTGAATACAGAAACGAAATGATTTCAAAAGCGGGTATTGCTGTTTTTGTTTTTGGAAATAAACTATCTGATGAAAAAGTTATCAATTCAAATGGTATGGAAGAAGAATTTGAAATTTGCTTAAAGCACAATGTAATTCCTATTCCAATAGGTGCAACAGGGTACATTTCAAAATCTTTATGGGACAAGGTAACAAATGATTTACAAACCTATTATCCCGAAAATACAGAATTACATAATGCTGTAAAAGAACTAGGTAAGGACAATCTAACAAAAGATGAGGTAATTAATAACACAATAAAGGCAATTAACATTTTACAAAAACTATAAGTAATGGGAAAGAAAATTTTCGTTTCATACAAATATGCAGATAATCAAGTATTGGATTTAGATTTATCTGAAGAAGTAGATACAACAGTAAGGAATTATGTAGATAAACTTGAAGAGCTTTTGGAAGAAGAAGACCACATTTACAAAGGAGAGGATGATGGAGAAGATATGGGCACACTTAAAGATTCGACTATTGGTTCAAAGTTAGGAGATAAAATCTTTGATAGTTCCGTTACCATTGTGCTTATTTCCAAAGGAATGAAAGAGGCTTATACTTCTGAAAAAGACCAATGGATTCCTTGGGAAATTTCATATTCTTTGAAAGAACAATCAAGAGAGGGCGGACGAAGTAAAACAAATGCTGTTTTAGCAGTTGTATTGCCTGACGAATTGGGTAGATACGATTACTTTATTGAGGATAATACTTGTACAAAATGTAATTGCAGAACATTAAAAACAGATTCTCTATTTCAAATTCTGAGAGATAATATGTTCAACATCAAAAATCCTGTGTATTCAAGTTGTAATAATCACATTACTAATAGACCATACACAGGGTATTCTTCATTCATTTATCCTGTAAAATGGAATGATTTTACAAATGACCCCAATAAGTACATTGATATTGCAACAAATATTAGAGCAAAAATCAATGAATATGATATTACTAAAACTGTAAAATAATGGCTCGTTATACTTTTTTCAGTTTTTGTTATGAAGACGTAAAAAACTTTCGTGTAAATGTTGTACGAAATAGTTGGGTAGCAAACAATATGAAAGACACCTTTGTTGATGGCTCTATTTGGGAAAAGGAAAAAAGTAAGGGAGCATTAGTAATAAAAAACTTAATTGAAGAAGGATTAAATAAAACTTCTGTTACAACAGTTTTAATTGGCACTGAAACAGCCAGGCGCAGATGGGTAAAATATGAAATTGTAAAAAGCTTTGACAGAGGTAATGGCTTACTAAGTATTCACATAAACAGGATTAGAAATAAAGAAAAAATGATTTCTGCAAAAGGTTTAAATCCTTTTGACCGTATAGGCTTTCTTGTTTCAGAAGATGGTAAGAAAATTCATTTTTATGAATTAGTAAACAAAAAATGGCAGGTTTTCAAAGACTTACCTGTAATCAATAATAAAAAATCAAACTCGATTTATTTTGATGATCATTGGTGGCGTGGCAACGAGTTTGGGAATTTTTTTCGTTTCTCTGATAAATTCCCAACTTATTGTTGGAAGCTTCATGAAGGACATAGAAATTTTTCTGATTGGGTTGAAATAGCAGCTAAAAACGCAGGTAGATAATCAAAAATAAAAAAATCAAGCAAAGATAAGGCTTGTCTTTCCTTTCTGCAAGGTCAAGCCCTGCGGGTTTTGCTAAAAAAATCTCCACCCCTCAGTTTATGTTTCCTACTTTTAATCTTTACTTAGCCTTTTCGTTTTTAATTTTCCACTATTAATTCTCCATTAAAAGGTCGGGTAGTATTTTTTGTAGCAAAAACCTTGCATTCAGTTCATACAAGCCCTGAAAAAATGGCTTTCTTTTTTCTTTTTTTTTCGGCTTTTTAGTCGTTTTTTTTCTCTCTTTCTTTTGGAATAATTATGCGGAGCGAAGCGACAGGAACATAATTTTTAAACCCATAATTATGTTTCAGTTAAAAACCTATCGCCAAGGAATGAAAATACAAAAACATTCCTTTTTTATCCTCAACAAAGGATTAAACAGCGGAAAGCCGATGAATGAGCCTTGCCCGAACTGCTTTGTATGTACTTGCCCGACGGAAAACGAAAAGCAAAAAATGTACTGGCTGTTGTTTGCCCTATGGCAGAGTAAGGAAATCGAGTATCAGCTAATCGGTTCGGTTATTCCGTTTATCCGCATCCGTGATTTAGAAAAAATCATCAAGCAAAAAGCACAGGAGCATATTTTGTCAGCCATTCAAGAACACATTCCTGTATTATTTGATTTTCAAAAAAAAGAGCAGGAGTTTTTGAAAAAATCCAAGCAAATAAGCCTATTAAAAACATCTTTTCTGTGCAGTCTGATAAGATAAAAAACGAAAACGCCCGAGCAATCGGGCGTTTTCTCTACCTTGTTTACGGTTTATTCCGTAAGTGTACTACCGACACAAGCCTTAAAATGAAGCATGATGCCAAAAGTTTCTGTATCTTCTTCAGACACATCGCTTACTTCAACATCTACTTGTCGGAGATTTACCCTACTGGACAATTCCGAACCTGCTTTAAATCGTGGTTTGTTCGTGATTGAAGCCTTAACGATTAAATCGTTGCACTCATTTTTCTCTTTTTCCATTTTTCTTGTGTGTTATGTCAGAGTGCTTTTCTGTTTTTACACTCCGACTGGTTAAACAATTAATTTTACTTAGCAATCACATTCAGCGTTTACACAACCTCTGAAATGCAATTGAATAGCGAATGTTTCCGTGTCTTCTGTAGCAACGTCGTTCACTTCTACATCTACACTTTTTAAGTTCACAGAACTTGACAGCTCCGCACCTGCTTTAAAACGAGGTTTGCGCTTGATTGAAGCTTTTACAATCAAATCACCGCATTGATTTTTTTCTTTTTCCATTTTTCTTTGGTGTTAAGTCGGAATACATTGTGTTTTTTCGCACTCCGACTGATTAAACAATAATTTACTTTTTTTCTTCTTCTTCACAGTCTGCTCCATCACTGATAGCTGCTTGACTAACAGCCGATGCTATTGCTCCGGCAGTTGCCAAATAACCTGCAACTGTTACCACAACCGCAGGTAAAGCAATCGGAGCAGCTAAAACCGTTGTTCCAACTGCTGCAATGATTAACCCTGCCAAACGCAGTTTTTTGAAGAAGGGCGGAGTTTCCTTTCCGCACCGCTTGAAGTAAGACTTCAATTTGTCCGTGGACTTTTTCTTTTCTTTTTCCATTTGTTTAGAATTACTGGATTTCTACAATACTCAGAACATTGAAAGCTCCGTTTTTCAGCGTGTACTGTATGCCGTTGACCTCTTGGAAAAACTCCAACATCAACAGATACAAGTCTGTTCCTGCTCCTGTTGGTACAGCCGTAGGCGTAAGCGTTACAGTCGTTGCCGTGCCGTCAATCGGTAAGTTTTGACTGTTCGTTTCTTCAACAGAAGACACAGCCCCCGAAAAATCAACCTTTGCCCAAGCACCTCTCAATGTTACGTGTGTCGCACCTGACGGAACATTCAAATCATTGATTGGAACAAACCCCGCCAAGCTGATAACGCCTGTACCTGTATTCACAGAATAGCTTTTAAACAGCACAGAACCCAAGATTGCACGGTTGTTGAAATTGAAGCCTTTTAACAATGCTTTTGCCGTAGGCGTTGCAATTCCTTCGCCAACGGTACGTTCACCCCTTGCACTGGTTGAATCCAAATTTTTGATTTGTGTCATTACTTTGGTCAATCGTGCCGTAACACGTCCATCAGAAGCATTTTGCATCATTGTACGAACCGAATCACGGAGCAGTTTGCCCGAACTTGCTGAAGAACCAAATTCAGCACCATTTTCACGAGTTATGACAAATGCAGGGTCGTTTTTAATACGTTCACCCTCAACACCTCCTTTTTCACGAGCCAAAAATCCGTCTTTGGACTTGTAAAATGATAAATCACCGACTTTTCCTGTCAGTTTGATTATCCCTTTTTGTCTTGCCATATTTCAAGATTTTTTGAATAAATAAGCGAGTTTCAAGGTCCGCTTTTTAACCTGTCGTTGCGCATTGACAGTACAAACATCAGATAAAAGCAAATGTCAGCAAAGTAACTACTTCCGAGCCATAAACTTTGTGCTGTTTTAGCGTGTTTTTGCAGGTAGAACAAGCATTAAAACGCCTAATTTTGAAGCCGTCAAACCGTATGCCTTACCCATAGAAGAAGTATAAGTAAAGCATACATAAAGTATCAACCAACTAAAAAATGAAACGCCTTGTTATTCATACAAAAGATGTAATGATAATCACTGGAAAAAGTGAGCGTTATTCGCGTTACCTCATCAAAAAAATAAAAGAAGAAATCGGAAAGCAGGAACACCAATATTTAACCATACGTGAGTTCTGCGAATACTTGGGACTGAATCCCGATGAGGTGGAAGAAATTTTGTTTTGAAGTCTTTAAACAGCTTAATTTTTAGCCCTCAAAAAATCATAAAATTTAACGTGTTTTGTTTGTGTTTACCAGTAGTTTAGAGTATATTTGTGGTGTAAAACGTTCATTCAAGTAAGTGCAAAAGAGTACAAATTTCAAGTAACCTATGCAGTAACCTTATTGAATGATTTGATATAAAATACTGTAAAACAGTGGTTTAAAAATATCCGTGAATCCCAGCGGGATCACTGAAAGCCACCTATTTGGTGGCTTTTTTCGTTAAATCCCCCTAAATTTCAAGAAATTATTAAAATAACACCGAATTGATGTACATAAATTTTATGCCTAAAAACATAAAAAATTACAACAATTCGGTTAACAGATTAATGTCATAGATTTGTTAACCGAACAATCCTGAAACCCATGTGGTGAAAGGATTTGTTTTGAAAGAACCGAATTGGAATTATTGTTTAATCGGTTAACAAAAACAACTATGAACACATCAAGAACAAACACCTTTTCCGTTCTTTTCTGGATTCACAGACAAAGAGCAAATGCCAACGGAGAAATGCCCATTTTCATGCGGGTAACAGTTGACGGAAAACGAGCAGAAATTTCCCTGCAACGCTACATTTCAGAAAAAGACTGGGATGTTAAGGCACAACGTGTAAAACCAAAAGCCAATAATTCAGTTGTAATCAACAACTACATGGATATGGCCAGAGGAAAAGTCCAAAGCATTTACAACCAATTGACCAGTAATGGAGAGGAAATTTCAGCGTACGCAATCAAAGAGATTTTTACAGGAAAAGAAGTAAAATCCAAACAAAAAACAATTCTCGAAGCTTTTGACTATCACAATTTAAAACTATCCGAACAGGTTAAAATCGGAAAAGTCGTTGCTAAAACTTACACACGCTACATCATTACTAAAAACAAAGTTTTGGCATTTATGCAACACCAGTACAAAAAAGACAATATGCCCTTGCCCGAAATGCGTTTGCGGTTTGTTACGGAGTTTGAACATTACCTTTTGACCATTGACAAACTCCAATCCAATACCGCACACAAATACATCAAAAACCTCAAAAAGATCATGAACATGGCAGTAGGTCTGGACTGGATTCCCTCAAACCCTTTCAGCCAATTCAAATGTTCGTACAGTAGTCCCGAAAGAGAAATTTTAAACCAGGATGAAATCAATATCCTGTTAAACAAAAAATTACACGCTCCACGCCTGGAAGAAGTCCGAGATGTATTTATTTTCTGCTGTTATACAGGCTTTGCCTATTCCGATGTGTATCAATTTTCACACAATGCTGTTATGAAAGGTTTGGACGGTAATTTGTGGCTGTCAACTTTACGTCAAAAAACAGGAACAAAAGAAAGTGTTCCTTTGCTCCCTGTTGCGTTGGAAATAATTGAAAAATACCGCAATCACGAGTATTGCACCAAATACGATAAATTATTGCCTGTCAACAGTAATCAGCGTTACAACTCGTATTTAAAAGAAATTGCCGACATCTGCGGTATTACTAAAAATCTGACTTCCCATATTGCACGGCACACATTCGCAACGACTATCACACTTGCAAACGGAGTTCCGATTGAAACAGTCAGCGCAATGCTTGGTCACAATTCAATTCGTACTACTCAGATTTATGCAAAAGTCGTAGAGCAGAAAGTTAGTGATGATATGCAGAAACTCAAAGAAAAGCTATTTGCACAGCCTTTATCAAAACTTGGATAAGCAAAAAACCATTCAACGCCTGGCATAATTGCTAGGCGTTTTTTGATTTATATTGAACAAGAACCTCCAGTTTTCGTACTCCATAATAATCCCAAATCTTAAAAATTATGGAACAATATTTCAAAAAATTAAAGGACAGATTAGACAAGAAAACTGAAAAAGTAAGTAAATCTAATCAAAGTGAGTTTGACAAAAACGAGCAATGTAAAATGATACTGCTCGAACATTACAGAGAACTTCAAAGCTTTGAAGAAACGTACCGTTTCAAAAACGAACAGGAAGAAATACGCTATTTCAAGCACTTTAAACCACAAATTTTGTCGGAAATTCTATATTGTAAC
>JAKQEZ010000714.1 GCA_029558435.1 Bacteroidota bacterium | reverse complement strand
TGCAAATTATTTTAAAGTTTTTAATGCGTTCAGTTAGATTGTTTTATCTGGATTTTGAAAAATGCTTCAATTTTCTTCTAAAACCGAAACTATTGCCCCGTCCAGATATGCCGAAACTAACAATTGACAAGAAAGTCGAATGCTTGGATTATCTTCAAAACCATATCTTGCAAGTGTTACAGGTTCATTCCTATCTTTTATTACTGAACTTCCTTGTAATTCAGTTACGTGTACAATGCAAGTAGCACACCTGCCCATTCCGCCACATTCGCCAAAACAATCAAAATAGAGTTTATCCTTTAACAATTCCATTAAATTTCGATACTCACCTTTGTAGGTTTTAATGGTTTGTTCTGTGCCATTTTCAAGAACGGTAATTTTTATGGTACTTCTCGTCATTCCCAAAAAGGATCTGATAGGTTTTCATAAAAACACTTATCTTCGCAATCAATTTCTATTTGGATCAATTGCTCACTGCTTGCTAATGACTGTATTGCGTTAAAAAGCACCCGTTCTTCAAAGCGAATATGCATCTCTAGTTCTTTTTCAATCAAACTATTGGTTTTGGAAAGGTCATCTTCATTTTCAAAAAGACGTTTTAACGTTCTATGTTCGGCAAGTGCTTGTTTTACCAACTCGTTTTCAATACCTAAAATAGGAAATACATATTGTTCTTCTATTTCAAAATGTGGTTTTAAATAACTCATCCAAAACCAATCAAGATACTTTTTTATTCTTTCAGGCTCAACATTTAGCTTGATGCCTTGCCTTATTTTCCAACAGAGCAATAAGCCGTGATGGTGGTCACGGCTTAAAGGTTTAAGGGCTTCTTTTCTTTTAATGGGATTAGGCATTACTTAATTGTTTTTCAAGCTCAATGGCTTTTGGAAACAAAATGTTGTTTTCTAAATGAATGTGTAAATGCAAATCGGCTTCAAACTCTTTTAACAAGGCAAATGTTACTCGATAGGTATTGCAAGCATCCATTGGAGGTGTGTAGCTGTCGCTCAGGGCTTCTATTTTTCTAAAGCGTTCTCCTTCGGTAGTATGTTCGTGCATCATCATTTGAATAGGATTTTCTACTGTGCCAAAATGTGGTGCTTCTAGTTTGGTGTTTTCTTGTTTCACCTTTGCCATTTTGCGAATAAACGGAAACAAAATCAATTCTTCTTTTTTCATATGAGCTGCTAATTCACTGGCGGTCGCATTAAAATGTTCATTAATTTCTAAAAGCTCAGGATGACGATCACCGTGCACTAGGCAAATTTTTTCGAGATAAGGTTTTATTTCTTGCGTTTTGTCTTCCACATATCGGTGGTGTTTTTTCTCTATGTAATCCGCCATAAGGTCTATAGGCCAAGATTGATAATCGATGGCACTTTCTGAAGTTGCTTTATTAGCTTCGTTTAAATCGGTTACTACCGAAGATGCGTCAATTTGTTTAGCTTCACAAGCATCTTGGATAGTACGATTGCCTTGACAACAAAAGTCGATGCCATATTTTTTAAAAACTGAAGCTGCACGGTAATCTTGTGCCACCAATTCTCCGATAATGTTATTTTCTTGAATATTCATTTTATTTTGTTTTAAATGTTATTTGTTATTTCCCCAATTGGTTATTTCGTCATTGTTCCAAAGTGTTGGGAAAAATTTACGCTGCTGAAACTTTGGATGCAGATATTTTTTCCATTCGCTGCCACCTGTCGCTGCTTTGTTTTCACCTTTTAGGTCGAGATAATGTTGAGCTGTTTCCAAATGAACTAAAGGCCAAGCCACATTGTACAAATGGTCAAACTCTTTCAATTTCATTTTCAATGCTTCCGAACAATTTTGCGTTTTCAAAATTTTTTCTTCCAATGTTGCGCCTTTCGTTTTGTTTGCCATTGCAACTAATCGGTCTAAATACTTTTCTTCAAACTGCAAAAGCGTGAGTGATTTTTTGCCTGTTTTTCTATTCAATCCAGCATCTTTCCAGTAGATATGTTCAAAATAATCGGTTGTGCTTGGGTTTTCTCCAATTCGATTTTTACCTTCTTCGTTGATGAGGTTTTCTAATCGGGTGCAATAGATTTCTATCAGTCTAAATGTGACAGACTGAAAACCACTTGCTGGGGTTAAACTGCTGCGAAAAGTATTGTAGTCGTCATAATTCATTCCGTATTTCATTACATCAAACGAGCCAATGAGCATATTTGTGTATCGGTTCAAACGGTCTAATTTTTCTAACCATACAGATTCATTAAAAGGTTCATAAACCAATTGCTTTATTTCGTGAACCATCATTTTTAGGAATAGTTCCGTTACTTGATGATACATTATAAAGATTTCTTCGTCTTTAAAATTGGTTCTCGGTTTTTGCAAGGAGAGTAGTGTATCGGCTTCTACATAATCCCAATAGTTGATGGGTTTTGCGTGAAGCAATCCTTTTAGATACGTTTCTGGGTTTTCGCCCAATTGCTGATATTTATTTTCAATATCATTGATGATTTTTTCGTTGCTCATATTGTTGTGTTCTTAAAAAGTGTTATACCAAAAATTGTTAGACTCGCTACTTTAACGAGTTCTAGTCCTACATAATAAAAATGCAGATTGGAAGGAGGTACAATTTGACCTTGTATATGTAATTC
>JAKQEZ010000528.1 GCA_029558435.1 Bacteroidota bacterium | reverse complement strand
CAAATAAAACTGCCACTAACATCGGTTTGGCAATATGGCGGCTGAAGTGCTTCTATGAAACATTTGTGCAAGGTTTAACGGTAGTAATTCTATTGAATTTTGTGCTAAAATCCGCCACATCGCCAAGCCGAAAACCGTTATGGCTAACAGCACGGGGTGCCATACTTCCACTTTAAGTTCTCTCTTAATCCTTTAGTAATTTCATCTTTCCTAACGCTGGTTATGTTGGGTTTATGCGGGCGTGCTACGTGTTCTTTGTGGCTTGTGTTTTTTCTAAAAAAAGGCGGATAAAATAAGACAGATTGGCGCGTTGAAGTGCGTAGGGATGAATTTATCAGACCTATACGCAGTGGTTGCGCAAGTTAGGCTGTTTAAGGGAAAAGTGAAGCGACTTGCAGACAGATTGGCAAAAGTTTTTAAGCGAAGTGCTTCGTAAATGTTGGGCGACAACCACTTCCCTGCTCTAGCAAAAAAACACAAGCTGAAATTTTGGGTAGAAAAAACGGCTTTAAGTGGAGTTAAAAATTGTCGACACGCCTGAAGAAATGGGTAAAACACACATAAAATTGTTGTTTAAGGGAAATTTTTTAACCAGCGTAGTGCAGGGTTTGAGTGGTGCGTGCTGCAATCCATAACACGGGTTTGGAAAATGGCTGGGCGAAGCTATAGATTTGGAAGTTTAGAGATAATTATTATATTTGGTGAAAGTTTGGAGAGAGGTGCTTTGAAACGCCATTCCCCAAGCCCGATACCGTTACCTGCAAGCTAAGTGAACAAACACACTAAAACACTTGTTGTAACGTTTAATGTAAAGGAAATTGCGAAAATCCTAAAAAAGAGTAGCGATAAATAAAATAAAATAAGAATGAAAAAAATAAGAATTGTGAAGAGTACACTGATAGCCTGTTTACTCATTATGTCTGTAAACGCATTTGCTCAGGATAGAATTGTTCCATTCTCAGAAGTGCCTAATCAAATCCAGACTTATGTTAAAAAGCACTTTCCGAACAACAAGGTGTTACAGTCAAAGGTTGATTACGAAGGTCTTACGAAAGAATATGAAATTATTCTTAGCGAAAACATTAAATTGGAGTTTAATAAAAAGGCATTACTAAATGTTTTGTGGAACGAGGTTTAAATTTCCGAAATAGAATAATGCATTTATCCTAAATCTTTCAAAATTTCTAAATCCTCTTGCTTTTGCAATAACTGATTGAATCGCTCCATTTTTATTTTCATGTTTTGCACTAGAAGTACCAGTAATTATTGCATTTATTATCCCGTTTAAGTGTCTGTCGAATGTAGCAATCACCTTATTTACTGCATTAATTGAAAAAGTCAATGCGTTTTCTTTCCACTGTTTATAGTTACTTTCAACGTTTTGTTTGTCGGCAAATACGTCTTTAAAGTTCTCTCGTATTAACCACGCTTGAGAGGTTTTTAAATTGTCTTTAATCAGCTGTTCAAATATAGCATGCTGAGTTTCAGTTCTATTGTTAGCATTCTTCAAAACAGTGTATTTCAGCCCTTTTAGTTGAGGGTTGTCTTTCACTTCTTTTTTTCTTGTTTTATCAATGGCTTCCGATAACATCTTGAATAAGTGAAATTTATCGTGTACTATTATCGCTTGTGGAGCAATAAACTTTATTGTATTTATAAATGGTTTCCACATATCCATATTCACTCTGTTTAGTTGTGGTTGTTTCGTTTCTCCACTCACATTTACAAAAAGTTTCTTAACATTTTTTTCTTTTCTCCCCTCAACCATATCCAGCACAGTATTAGTATCACTATCTATCAAAATGGTCGCATAATGATGTCCTTTTGTATAAGCTTTTTCGTCTAAACTAATGTTTTTAAAGTCTTTCACTAAACCTCGTTTCTCTAGTCCGCTTTCAACCGCTGATTCCATTATACTTCTAACAATATAGTCGGTTGTTTGGAATAAATCAGCAACAGTTGATTGTACTCGAACTTTCTTTAATGCGAAAATAACTTCTCTGGCAAATAAATGAGTATAGCCTTTCCCGGGAGGAGCAAAATTAATGTCAATAACCTTTGGATTTCCATCTTCAGCAATATATCTAGGCAAAGAACCAATCAAATAACATTTGTATTCAAACCAGTTTAAATGTTGCCACTTGCGAACAGGAGTACGATCGTAAATGGCGTACTCTTTCCCTCTCTTTGAATAGGTCTTGGGTAAATATTCAATGTGAATATTAATCGTTTTATCAAACTCGTTTTTCTCAATTTTGGTAACGGCAAAATCCTTAGTTATGCCCAGCATTTCTCCTAAAAAATCTATGAATTCCATTTTCAATCACTCTTTTTTGACAAAGTAAAGAATTTTTACGCTATATTTGTCTCACAAAACATTTAGTATAACCTTAAATTTAAAACCAAAAGATATCCTTTCAGACCGTTATTTGATGCATGTTTATCAATCGAAAGGCAAGAAAGACAGGATAGTGCCGATTAGTGATAAAATCGTTGGTATGTTACGTGAATACTATGTAGCTTATCGTCCGAAAGTATGGCTATTTGAAGGTCAAGAGGTTGGGAGTCAGTACTCTGCAACAAGTTTGCAAGCTGTTTTGAAGCAAGCTGTGCTTAAAGTTAATATAAAAAAGCCTGTGACCTTACACTGGTTAAGGCACAGTTATGCAACACATTTATTAGAAAATGGAACGGACTTGCGGTATATCCAAGAACTTTTAGGGCACAATAGCAGTCGGACAACAGAAATATATACTCATGTGAGTACTAGGGATATTCAAAGAATAAAAAGCCCTTTTGATGATTTGTAAAATAATTGTTTATATTTGGGGTTTGAAATACAATTGACTTGTATAAAGCCAACAAGTGTTGTTGGATCAGTAGAAGAAAATTGTATAGATAAGTAAGTTGGCAGTAATAAAGTTGATTAACAACAGTTTTAAGTCTTGATTAAAATAAATGAAATGAAAAAAATCAGTAAAAACATTTGTATGGAAAAATTATTTTTGTTATTCATTGTGATCATAAGTCCATTCATTATTAAAGCACAGTGTCTTACTAATAATAGTACTGGAATTTGTTCTGGTGGAAATGGTGTGATTGCAAACAACACAAACATTAATGGTGGTAATCAATATTGGTGGAATGCTGGAACTGGTTCTGTAGCAAACATAAACTTTGGAGGTGGAACTTTAGTTGTGTGTGGAGGCAGTTTAACGATTACGAGTGGTAATTTAAATGGAGGTACTATTATTGTAATGGGAGGTACACTAAATTTAAATATGAATACAATGCTCAATAACACTTTTACTATCATAAACTATTCCACAATCAACGTAAATAGTAATTTAACATTACAAGGTAACCCTGCAAGAATTTTTAATAATAGTGGGAGCACACTAACGGTAACAGGACAAACAACAATTGATGGAACATCTACATTAATTAATTCTTCAACATTCACAACTAATGATTTAGTTTTACAAACGAATGCAGGTACTGTTGCACTTTGTCAAAATGTGAATGCTAACACTATTGTAAACTCAAACTTTACTAATAATACTTTAAACTCTATTCAATCGCCAAGTGGTACAAGTTGTATTTATGTGAGTAATAATATTGTTCTCAATAACAATGTTTCCCCTCATCCAAGTTTATATGTTTGTGATGCACCTGGAGGCACCAATTCTGGTGCTGCTACGTGGGGAAGTGCTACAGTTTTTACAAATTGCGCAGGTTGTTCAGCTCCTCTATCTATTAGTTTAATTTCTTTTACATTAATGCCAGGAGATAATAAAACTGTTCTAATTGAATGGCAAACTGCCTCAGAGATTAACAATGCTTTTTTCACCATAGAACGTTCGCAAAATGGAATTGATTGGGAAGTGATTAGACATGTTTCAGGTGTGGGTAATTCCAATACATTATTACATTACTCAATTATAGATAATTCCCCTTATCTAGGAATATCTTATTATCGACTTAAACAGACAGATTTTGATGGTAGGTATGTTTATTATGACATTAAATCAGTGAATATAAATATTACAGAATCAAATAATGTACAAATTTATCCTAACCCAACAAAAAATGTTATTTCTGTAAATGGAAATACAGAAGAACTATCTGAAATAAAAATCGTGAATGCTTTAGGTCAAGAAGTAACTAATCTGATTTCTATCACTAATAAAAATGATTCTACATTACTAATTGACTTATCCAAATTATCACAAGGAATATACTATGTAAAAACAAAAACTACTGCCAACATCATGTATAAGGAATAGCGGTTTTAACGGTAAATTAAAAGTATTAGCTTTTAATATAAAGTCAGTGCATATCTGAAAGTGATGTGTTTTCAAATCCGCTACTTCTCATACACGTAGCCGTTACCTGCAACCCTAAACTACGACTATACAAACATTTAACAAAAAGACGAAAGTCATTATTATTATTATACAATATGATAAACAATTTTTTTGACTTTATAAGTCTTCATGCAGGTGAAGAAAAAAAAGAAAAGGTTTTAGAAAATATTAAATCTAACATTTCTTTTCGTGGTTCAAATTTATGGATTTTAGCTTGTGCTATTGTAATTGCTTCGGTTGGTTTAAATGTAAATTCAACCGCTGTAATAATTGGTGCAATGCTTATTTCTCCACTAATGGGTCCAATTGTTGGAGCTGGGTTTGCTTTAGCTATTTTTGATTTTGATTTGCTAAAAAAGTCAGGGAAAAATTTGCTTATTGCTACCTTTGTTAGTTTATTAGTTTCGACTATTTATTTTTTTATTAGCCCTTTCAAAGAAACACAATCAGAATTATTAGCGAGAACTTCACCGAATATTTATGATGTAATGATTGCATTTTTTGGTGGTTTAGTTGGCGTTATTGCGTTAACAAGAGTTGAAAAAGGAAACCCTATTCCTGGAGTAGCTATTGCAACAGCATTAATGCCACCTCTTTGTACAGCAGGATATGGTTTGGCAACTGCAAATTTTTCTTATTTTTTTGGGGCATTTTATCTTTATTCTATAAACTGCTTTTTTATTTGCATTTCAACATTCTTAATCATTAAGTATCTTCAATACCCCCCGGTAAAGATTATAAATGAAAAGTTTGAGAAAAAAATTCGTTATAGTATCACAGTACTGATATTTTTAATGATTTTACCAAGTTTTTATTTAGCTTATACATTATTTCAAGAAAAAAAATTTAATCAAAAGGTAGAACAATTTGTAACTAATGAGTTTGCCAACAATGGATACACCTTGATATATAAAAACATTTCATACAAGACAAATCCCAAAAAAATAGAGTTTGCTTTTCTTTCAAAAAAATTTACACCACATGAATTGAAAGATTTGAAAAAGAAACTACTACAATACGATATAACCAATACAGAGATAAACATTCGACAAGACACCAAAGACATTAAAGGGGAAATTTTGAATGAGTTAAGAAAACAGAATAAAACTTTAACAGACAAAGACATTATAATTAATAACCTTAATCAAGAACTAAACGAATACAAAATTGACAACACAGAAACATTAAAAGAATTAGCAATTTTATTTCCTGAATTGAAAGATGTGTCTATTGGAAGACATATTACAAATCCAAATACTGACTCCACGACAACATTGACTGTTTTACTTTATCAAACAGATAAGTCGAAACAAGAAATTGATATAAAAAAAATAGACCTGTGGTTAAAGCAAAAATTTAAAACAGACGATATAAAAATAGTACAACAGCAATAAGGGCAGCAGGTAACAGCAGTTTGGCAAAATGGCGGAGTAAGTGCTAAATTGAGCATTTGGTTTTCAAATAAACATTAGTGCTAAATTGAAAGTAAGTGCTTCTAAATCCGCCACTTCGCCAAGCTGCAAACCGTTATAAGCCATTTTAAAAGACAGAATATGCAACCAAAACTATTGACAATTAAGGATTATTTTGACCGTTTCAATTTTCAAGAATATGGAACAGGTTGTGGTATTGAAACAGAACCAGAATCAAGAGAAAACTATCTCTGGGCTCAAACTTTTCTTCCCAAAGACTTTTTCAATCTTGACCATCCGAGTTTGATTTTCAATCCATTCTTAAGACATCAGATTGAAGATATACCTGACCAAGTTCAAGTTAAATTTGAACTTTTTGGAATTGGCAGTTTAGACGATGTTGAAGCTTTTATTTTTAAGCCTTGGGTGGTTAATGTTGACAATCCAATGCTTTTTCAATTATTGGAAAATTTCCATCTTTTCGTTCCAAGCACATTGTTTTTCAACTTAATTGAAAGACTAATTTTCCTTGAACAGTTAGACCCAAATGTGTTTAGACACATAAGGATTTTACAAGACATTCCTACGAATACATTTCAAAGATTTGGATTAGACAGACCTAATGTTCCAAAATTGTTTAATTCCGGTAAACTTGAAATATCAAGAATAGATGAAGTAAATAAATCGGAGATTTCAAAATTCTACGCTGACAACTGGGAAGGAATAACTCCTCAACTTGAAAACAAGTATTTTAGACCATTGCTGAATACTTGGTTTAGGGTTACATCTGAAGAAGTAAATAGCCAATTATTTGGGCTCAAACAATCGACAGTTAAAAAAACAGTTGGATTTCTGCGTTTATACAATACTAATAGCTCATTTACAGGTGGAACGTCCTTGGAGTATATAATTGACAAAGCATATCGTAAAAAGGGTTACGCAACCCAAGCATCATTAGCCCTAATTGACTATTTGAAAAAGTATTCATACGCAATATCATTAGGTGCGGAAGTAAACGACAATAATGAATATTCGAAAAAAGTATTGAAGCGATTAGGTTTTACAGAAAGTAAATCTGGACCATTTAACAGCGACAATTATGGACTATCACTTTTTGAAAATCTCAAACAATTAGAAGAAAAGTTTGATACTGGAGACATTGAATTTTCGGTATTGAATAAATATGCAAATAAATACAACCGATATTTTTAACGATGGACAAAAAAACGGCTTATAACAGGCGTTTGGCTCAATGGCGGGTGAAGTGGTTAATTGAACATTCTACCTCGCATCAACCTTTGTGGTGTATTGACAGTTTTGTGCTCCGAAATCCGCCACTGCGCCAAGCGCCAAAACGTTATGGGCAAGCTGAAAAAACGCACACAGACAGCGTACTGCAAACTGAAAATAAAATTGTAAATTTGCAAGAAAGAAAATAAATATGACGATAAAAGCAAAACCATTCATAAAATGGGTTGGCGGAAAAACCCAACTAATTGAAAGCATTGAAAAGGCTTTGCCTGAGAATTTTGCTGAAATTAAAAATGTTACTTATATAGAGCCGTTTGTTGGTGGAGGAGCAATCTTATTCTGGATTTTACAACAATACCCGAATATTACAAAAGCGGTTATTAATGACATAAATCCAGATTTAACAACTGCATATAAAACAATTAAAGAAACTCCGACCGAATTAGTTAAATATCTTCAAATAATTCAAGATGAGTATTTGCCATTTGATGAAGAAAAACGGAAAGAGTACTATCTGAAAAAAAGGGAACGATTTAATACAAAATCACTCGAATCTATTGAGAATACAGCATTATTTATTTTTTTAAACCGCACTTGTTTTAATGGCTTATATCGTGTAAACAGTAAAGGACTTTTCAATGTTCCATTTGGACGATACGCTAATCCTAAAATTTGCGACAAACAAACAATTTATGCAGATAGCGAATTACTGCAAAAAGTAGAAATATTGACAGGTGATTTTGAGGACACATTAAAATATGCTACAAATTATAGTTTCTTTTATTTTGATCCGCCATATAAGCCGTTAAGTGAAACATCAAGTTTCAATTCTTACGCAAAAGAAGATTTCAACGACATTGAGCAAATTCGATTAGGGGATTTTTGCAAAAAAATAAATTTGCTTGGTCATAACTTTATTTTAAGCAATTCTGATGTAAAAGGTAAAAATCCAAACGATGATTTTTTTGATGATTTGTATGAGCAATTTAGCATTAAAAGGGTTTTTGCTACTAGGATGGTGAATGCAAATGCAGAAAAACGAGGAAAACTAACAGAATTATTAATTACCAACCAACCATCAGAGGAATTGGAATATGTCAGAGCAATTTGAGACTTTTATTTCACAATTGAGTGAAACTAATGCAACACTTGATTACTTTACTGATTTTGGAAAAATTAAAACCAACATAAGTAAAATATCAATAAAACTAAATCAACTCAACTATTTGATAGGAAAAGAGGATTTAAAACTTGCTATTGAAGAATTATTTGAAGAAAATGCTAAGGTCTTTGAGGTCTTAGATATTTTGATTGCTGTTAGAAAAAACAAAAATGCCAAAACCTTCAATAGAGAAGGTGAAATTGTTCAGCTTGACACGTACTTTAAAACTTCCGACAAAATCTATGAATTTATTGAAGATACTGGATTAGGTGAGATATTCAGAAATAAAAACATAACAAACTTAGTTGATTATGTTTTTGGCGTTGAAGTAGGTTTAGATACAAATGCTAGGAAAAACAGAGGTGGTGAAAATATGTCAAAGGCAGTTTCATTAATTTTTGATAAAGCAAATATTTTCTACAAAAAGGAAGTAAACAGTACTGAATTTCTCGAGATTACAAGTTTAGGAGCAGATTTAAAAAGATTCGACTTTGTGATAAAAACTACGGTTAAAACTTATCTAATTGAAACAAATTTTTATAATGGCGGTGGTTCAAAACTCAATGAAGTTGCAAGAGCATATTCTGATGTTGCTCCAAAAATAAACCAATATCCAAATTTTGAATTTGTTTGGATTACTGACGGACAAGGCTGGCTAACTGCAAAAAACAAATTAGAAGAAGCATTCTCAATTATTCCGAGCGTGTATAACTTAAAGACAATAAATGAATTTGTCGATAAAATTAAAAATGAATTATGCCTTTAACTAAACAAATACACGAATTGTTAGCTGGTTCTCGTGTAGAAGCACGTAGAGAGATTGTAGAATTATTTCTTAATGAACAATGTGGTACAGGTAAAGGTGAATTATCATCAAAATACGAATACAAAGTTGAACAGTATAATAATTATAGCATTTTATTAAAACGCCCAGCGGCTTTAAATAAGGGTTTTGATTTTGTAGTCCATATTGATGGTATGTACTTCAAGTCTTCAAGAAGACATACAAACCCAAGCCATAACGATATTATTCAGACATTACAACAAGTGAAAAGTTCTGTTACAGAAGAACAATATGAGAATATAGAAACTTCTATTCGTAATGTGTATAATCTTCAAGAATTTGATGTTTCTTCTATAAGTGACATATATTTTACTGATTGTGATAATCAACTAAGACCTATTGTAATAATAATTTTAGCTATTAAATGGCTTTTTATTGAACAAGATGTAACTTATTGGAATTGGTCTGGTCGGGCAATGTTGATGAATGGATTAGAAGAAAATGCTTTAGTGTAAAATGATAACACCTTATTTCAAATCTTCCGATAAAACTTTCACTTTATTAAAAGGCGATTGTGTTGAACTTCTTAATCAGTTTGATTTTAAGTTTGATATGATATTTGCCGACCCTCCTTATTTTTTATCAAATGATGGTATTTCTGTACAAAGTGGTAAAATGGTTAGCGTAAATAAAGGAGATTGGGATCGTTCTAACGGATTTGAAAAGGATAATGAATTTAATTTGAACTGGTTAAAAGCTTGTAAAGAGCATTTAACTGAAAACGGTACAATATGGATAAGCGGAACATTTCACAATATCTTTTCTGTTGCTCAAATGCTTACAGAATTGGATTATAAAATTCTGAATTGCATTACTTGGGCAAAGACAAATCCTCCACCTAATCTTTCTTGTCGCTATTTTACTCATTCTACAGAGTTCATAATTTGGGCTCGAAAAAGCAAAAAATCCTCTCATTATTACAATTATGAGTTAATGAAAACCATTAACGGTGGAACTCAAATGAAAGATGTTTGGAATTTGCCCGCAATTGCTCCTTGGGAAAAATCTTGTGGTAAACATCCAACACAAAAACCTTTAGCATTGCTGACAAGAATCATTTTAGCATCTACTGAAAAAAATGCTTGGATTTTAGATCCTTTTACAGGCAGTTCAACAACGGGGATTGCTTCAAATCTTGCAAACAGAAAATTTCTTGGTATTGATAAAGAAGAAGAATTTCTAATTGTTTCTAGAAAACGAAAACTAGAAATCGAGAATCCTCAAATATTTGGTACTTATAGAAAAAAACTTGGTGGATTTGAAGATAAAAACCAATTAGAATTGTTTTTAGCGAAAGAACCTGAAATTGAATATGAAAGAAGTTTAAATTTTGAAAAAATAACAGCCAGCCCATAACAACGTGTATAAAACATTTGGCAGTCAGTGGTTTTTCGAGCGTTTTAGCTCGTATCAAAAGTAGTTGTAACTTGATAGGAAATCGCTTCGAAATGCCAAACGTTTCATACACGCAGCCGTTATAGCCAATGGTAGGACGACCCTCAACCAAATTGCTAACTTTGAAAAATAAATTAAACGAATAAAGAAAAATGGATTTTAAAGACCAAATCAAGCAACTTGGTGACAGAGTTACCAAACTGAAAGAACAAATTCAGACAGAAGAAGCAACCAAAAATGCGTTCATAATGCCCTTTTTACAATCACTTGGGTATGACGTTTTCAACCCTCTTGAAGTAGTTCCAGAATATATTACAGACATCGGAACAAAAAAAGGAGAAAAAATTGACTATGCTATTTTCAAAGATGGTAATCCGACAATTATTGTTGAATGTAAACATTGGGCTCAAAATTTGAATTTGCACGATGGACAGTTACTTAGATATTTCCACGTTTCAAAAGCAAAGTTTGGTTTGTTGACAAATGGAATAACTTATAGATTTTATTCCGACTTAGTCGAAGCAAATAAAATGGACGAAAAACCATTTTTAGAGTTCAACATCAATGAAATAAAAGACAATCAAATTGAGGAACTCAAAAAGTTTCACAAAACTGTTTTTGATGCTGAAAGCATTACAAACACAGCAAGTGAATTAAAATATACAAACGAACTTAAACAGTTATTACAACAGGAACTTTCAAATCCGAGTGCAGAATTTGTTAAGCACTTTGCAAGACAAGTTTATCCAAGTGTTGTAACTGCAAAAGTTTTGGAACAGTTTACAAACCTTACGAAAAAATCAATTCAGCAACACATTAGCGACTTAATAACTGAACGCCTAAAAACTGCATTGACAAAAGAAGACGAGAAAATTAAAGAACAAGAAGCAGTTCAACTTGAGCAAACCGCTGAAGAAAGCAAGGTTGTAACAACTGAAGAAGAATTAGAAGGTTTTTTAATAGTAAAAACTATTCTTCGTCAAAAAATCAACTCGACAAGAGTAACTCATCGTGATGCTCAATCATATTTTGCAATTCTACTTGACGACAATAATCGTAAGACAATTTGCAGACTATATTTTAACGGCTCTAAAAAATATATCGCAACGCTTGACGAACAGAAGAAAGAAATCAAAAATGAAATCACAACTCTTGACGACATATTTAAGTATTCAGAAATACTATTAAAAACAATTGACGCTTATGACAAATCAAAAGAAACCGTATAACGTATGACAAGAACCACTGGCTATAACAGCACATTTGCAATAGGCGGGGTTTCGTGCTCCGCAGAC
>JAKQEZ010000495.1 GCA_029558435.1 Bacteroidota bacterium | reverse complement strand
CACTAAATACTTTCTGATTTTCTGTTCTGCACCGCCACGGTAAAAAATACCAGGAAAACATACAATGGCTGCTCTGCCTTTACTGGAGAGATAACTTAGACAATGAAGAACAAAAGCGAAATCTGCTTTTGATTTTGGAGCCAAAACACCGGCAGGTGCAAAACGGTCATCGTTAATTAGCGTTGGGTCATCGTCTCCAATCCATTTTATCGAGTAAGGCGGATTAGAAACAATGGCATCGAATGGTTTTTCATCGCCATAGTGTGGGTCAATCAGTGTATTTCCAAGGGCAATATTAAACTTGTCGTAATTGATGTTATGCAGAAACATGTTCATACGAGCAAGGTTGTAAGTAGTGTGGTTCACTTCCTGCCCATAAAAGCCTTCTTCAATAATATGATTGTCGAAATGCTTTTTGGCTTGTAACAATAAAGAACCTGAACCAGCCGCAGGGTCGTATATCTTGTTTACCTTGTCTTGCTTGTGCATTGCTAATTGTGCAATGAGTTTTGAAACGTGTTGTGGCGTAAAAAACTCACCGCCTGATTTTCCTGCGTTGGCTGCATAGTTGGAAATCAAAAACTCATAAGCATCACCAAAAAGGTCAATTTGATTGTCTTCAAAATTTCCAAAGTCAAGTTCTTCAATACCTTTTAAGACTTTAGCCAAGGTGCTGTTTTTGCTTTCAACGGTATTTCCTAATCGTGTACTTGTTGTGTCAAAGTCGGCAAACAAACCTTTAATGTCTGGTTCAGATGGATAACCATTTGCAGAACTTTCAATAGCGTCAAAAATCGCTTTTAAGTCTGTGTTTAGATTCGGGTTTGTGTTGGCTGTTTTCGCAACATTCACAAAAAGTTGACTTGGATAAATAAAGTAACCTTTAGTTTTTATCGCATCGTCTTTTATCTCGGGTGTAATGTCTTTGTCAGGATAGTTTGCATAGTTCACGCTTTCATCACCACCCTCAATGTAATTGGTAAAGTTTTCACTAATGAAGCGATAGAACAGCGTTCCTAAAACAAACTGTTTAAAGTCCCATCCATCCACAGAGCCACGTACATCGTTGGCTATTCTCCATATTTTGGCTTGTAATTCTTGTCTTTGTGCTATGCTTGTCATTTGTTCTCTTTTATTAAGTCTTGTGGTTTAACACCTAGTATTTTGGCAATTTCAAAAAGTACTTCAAGTCTTGGTTGCTGTCGGTTTTGCACATAGCCGTTTACCATGTTGTAACTTTTACCCAGTTGGTCAGCCAACCAAGTTTGTTTTATTCCTTTTTCTTCCAAAACTTCCTTAATTCTGTTCATGTCATTTTGAAATGTGTCCGCAAAGATAGTTTTAAAAATCTACCTATCTCATTTTTCAATATAAAAACTGTTTGAATTATTGTCGGTCTTTCTTTCGGTGCGTTGGCAAAAAATGGCTCTTTTGGTTTTGCGAAGGGTTGGCTTGTGTGTCGGGCAAAACCAAATGTGCCATTTGTGCGGTGGCAATAAAATTGAATTAAAAAAATGTGCGGTGGGGAAAATAAAAAATACAGAAGGGTCGGTAATGAGTGTAGGCTTACTCGTTGTCCGCTTTCAATATGGTCTGTATGTTGTTCACCTGTCAAAATGGTTTGTCCTTGTTTTACTGTTTAAATTTTGGTCGGTCTGTCGTCTTTGAAACGGTCGTACTACCATTGGCTATAACTCATAAATATACGCAATAATACAATATTTATTTCTATTATCAACATGCCAAGCAAACAGGAATATTAACTTGATAAACAGGCAATCAGATTAAAACCATTATTGCGCATTTTGTATATTACCTTTTCAAAAATAT
>JAKQEZ010000486.1 GCA_029558435.1 Bacteroidota bacterium | reverse complement strand
TGGCGGACTGTCAAAACAAGGGTCGTCACCAATGTCAACGATTTTGCCGTTAACGATTTGTCCGTGAAATACTATAAGAAAACTTTTACTCATTGCACTGTCTGTCGGGTTTACACTGTCGTCATAGCATGACCGCTAACGTTTTGCGGCTACCCGAAGGTGGCGATTTCGAAGCACTTCGCTGTCAACCAAGCACAAATTTTGATAGAAGCACAAAACTTGATTTAACCACTGAACCGCCACTTTTGGGTAGGTGCTGTTACTTGCTGGCCTTCTGTCCACCGTGTCGCTGTATGCCTTGTCAATATTGAGTTTCCGTGTCATTGTATGCTATGTTTGTCGGGCTGTGTGTTGATGTATTTTTATTTTTTTTGAAGCGTTGGGAAATTTTTTAAAAACAATTTTTGTCTGCGTTGGCAAAGCAAGCTCTTTTGCAATTTTTGGCCTGTGCGTTGGCTTGTGCGAATTGCAAATGTGCTTGCTTTAGCTTGGGCTTTCCTTTGGTTTCATAAATATTGATATTAAAAGTCCTATTCCTACAACTACGTCAACTATGTTCCATATCTCTCTGCCAAGTGCGATTTTGAAAAACGGTTGAAATAACAAAGCAAGTCCACCGCAAACAATCATTTCCCTCTGTCGTCCTTGTTGGTTTGCCTGATAAGCTAATATTGCAAATCCAATAAGTCCTGCGAACCTTACAAACTGATAGTAGCCGTAAGGCATATCTGCCAAACAGAGGAAAAATAAAACCGCTAAGACTATTTTGATTGCAATAGTCATTTCATTCCTGCTTGTCTTGTGAACTGTCAGCAATACTTATTAAGTCAAACTTTGGGAGTTCAGATATTTCAAAGTATTGGCTTGTGATTTTGTCAAGATAATCATCTGTAATGATGTCATCCTCCAAATACATTTCAATATCAGGGAAATGGGCTAAAATTTTGTTGTCACTTACATTTAAACGGTGTCGAATGTTCTTGAAAAACTTGATTTCAGAATACTCTATTTGTTCGTCTGCATTGATTGTTTGAATAGCAAAATCAATTAAAGTCAATTGTTCTTCTTCTGTAAGCTGAGATTGTTTAAGCTGATCAAAGTAACACTGAATAAAGGCTTTGCCACCGCTGTTAATCTGGCCAATGAGCAAATTGACTTCTTCCTGAAAATTGAAATTGACAAACAAGGGTGATTTTTCACATAATGATTTAATTATTGAAATTTCCCTGTTATCAATTTTACCGTCTGATGCCATACAGCAAAATGCTGTTTTTAGCAATAGTTTGTCAAAAGTTATTGTGTCCATATTTTTTGATGTTTATTATTAAAAACCTATTCGTCGTCTCTCGTTTTTTTGTTCAATATTTTCACCGTCCATTTTTGCTTTAATCAATTCATATTTTTTCAACTCTTGTAAAGTGACAGATGGCTTGCTGTTTTTTATTACTTCTGTCAAAATCGCCATTGAAATTCGTGTTTTATTCTTCAATGCTACTCTTGATGCTTCATTTACCAAAAATTCAATGTCTGCTGAAACATAGTTTTCTGTTAATCTTGAAAGCTCGTTATAGTCAATTCCAAAGTCAAGAGGTCTGTTTTTTAAATACATTTCAAACATTGCTTTTCTTGCTTCAAAATCTGGTGGTGGGATGTAAAATTTCTTTTCTATCCTTCCCGATCTTAAAGCAGCAGGATCAATATTATGAGGGAAATTAGTAGCTCCGATGATGAAAATAGCCTTTTCGCCAGTGCGGTCCATTTGAGCTAAAAACTCATTTACAGCACTCTTTGACATTTCGTGAATGTCGTTTGATTCTCTGTTTGGTAATAGTTCATTTATTTCATCAATAAATATCACAATCGGAGCTTTTTTTTCGGCTTCTTTAAACATTTGGGCAATGTTTTCCTGTGTAGCGTTTACATATTTGCTTTTTAAACTTGCCGGTGTCAATATCATACATTCTACCCCAATTTCCTCGGCAAGACATTTTGCAAAAAAGGTTTTACCACAACCCGGTGGACCATAAAACAAAATTCCATTAGGAATTGTAATACCATATTTTGCATACTCTTCCGGATTACGCAAAGCATTAATCACGTCAAACTGTAATTGCTCCTTCAGAGCCTTCATTCCTGCAATAGCATCAAATCCTTTTCCCTTAGCTTTTTTGCTTTGGATTTTCTTTTCTGATCTATCGTCAGATTTTACCTTTTGAACTTTGTCAATGTTTTCAACTTCAATATTTCCTTTTATTGCCTCAAAAAATTCTTTGGCTGACTGAAAACGGTTTTCTGTGTCTTGGCTTAGTGCCTTTTTCAGAATTAAATTCACTTTTTCATCATAACCTACAAAGTAATCAGGAATTTTAGGAAAAGACAATGGTTTGCTCCGTTCTTGCAAAACAGTTTCTTCCGCATTGGTTCGGTCTGCTTGAAATTTTGAAATGTCCTTAAACCAAGGTGGCAGTCCAAAAAGCATTTGATACATCACTGCACCAACCGAAAAGATGTCGCTTTGTGGGGAATATAAACCATTGAAGCATTCGGAAGCAACATAGTTTAAATTTAAACCAACTTTGTTATATACTCTTGTTGATTGATGGAATGAACGTGCATAACCAAAATCAATAATTATTGCTTTTGGTGTGTTGCTTGACAAATCCAACATTATGTTTTGCGGAGTGATTTCATTATGAATTATTGGGTCGGGTAATGAATGCAGGTAGTTTAAACCATTTAAAACATCAATTATTATTTGCTGAACATCATAGAAATTATTGAACAACTCACGGCTTATTCTCTCTGCTAATGTTTCACCAGCAATGAAGTTTAAAACCAAATATCCAAACTTCTTACCTTCATAAATTATCTCTCCGCTATCCTTGTAAGAAACAATATTATCGTGCTTTACATTCTTCAAAAGTTCGATTTCCAAAAGGTTGTTGTCGCTGTCAAAAGCTGAACGATGTAATTTGGAGTAGTTGAATAGTTTTAAAAAATACAAATTACCATCTGTTCCTTTAACACGATACGTTTCGGCATTACTTCCTTGTTTGATAAAAAGCAAAATGCTGTATTTATCATCAATAGAAAAACCTTTCGGTAATATGCCTTTGTAACTGCTCATTATCTTAATGTGTTGGTTGGTTTTTCATTATCAGGCATTAGACCAATTATTTGAATTAGAATGTTGCGAATACCTGATGTGTTTCCGTTTGTAGCCATTTGCAAGCCTTGGTTAACCAGTTGTCTTGCTTTATTGGCATCTTTCCAACGGTATGAACTGAAAGTGTCATTTATATGGCGTAAAAACTGAACATCCATTGCGTTACCAGTTACGGCATTCCTCAATTCAAAATCCAATTGCCCGATTTCTATTGTCAATTCTTTCGCTTCTTTGATGTTCTTTTCTTTAATAATGTGTTCAACTTTCTTTCTGTATTCCTCTAAGTAGCTTTCAATTTGGCTCATGTTCAAATTACCATCATCTGCATTTAGCTTAATTTTTTCAACCAAGTCTTCCAATTCGTAGAAAGCGTCTTTTAATTCTTCTTCCACCTTTGGCCATTCAGCATCTTTTTCCTCTTTCTCCAATTCACGTAAAATTTGCCTATATTCATCCATAAGCCTTAATCTCCCATCAGGTGTTGAGCCTATAGTTTCAATATCTTGGTGAAGCCTATCCAACTTTTCTACCAAATCTGTTCTATTAACTCTTTTTGCAACAGATTTTGATTGAATGATTTTTTTGCTTAACTCATTAGGTTTCGGTGGTTCAGCCTGTTTAATTTCAATTTTTAATTGCTCTTCATGCTCAATGGTTGGAAATTCAGCAAAAAATGTCATCAGACCCGATGAATCAAGCTTAATTCTAATATTAACTGGACTTTCTTTTGGTAAAAATTTTGGAATTGTTTCACCTGAAATTATAACATCGGTTATATGATAGTTCAAATCAGG
>JAKQEZ010000469.1 GCA_029558435.1 Bacteroidota bacterium | reverse complement strand
GGGCGGAGGAGAAGTATCATCAGAAGGCAAAAAAGTCTTATGGTGGTATTTCAAATACTTAGATGTGATGAGAATTTTGGAACAGACTGAATAACCGCCAACGGATAGGTATATGACCAGTGCGACAATAACCGATAAAGTTCGATACGAGAACGGACGCTCACGTTTTAAAAATTTTTAGGGAGGATTTTTTATGTTTTCATATTACGGAAGTAAATCAAAAATAGTGGACTACTATCCACCACCAAAACACAAAAAGATTATTGAACCGTTTGCTGGTTCTGCAAGATACAGTTTGAAGTTTTGGCAAAATGATGTTTTGTTAGTGGATAAATACCATATAATCGTAAGAACTTGGAAATGGCTTCAACAATGTAGCGAAAATGACATAAGGAAATTACCATTAATGAAACTTGGAGAAACATTAGACGATTACAATTTAAGTGAAGATGAAAAGATATTTATGGGTTTTATTGTGCAGCAAGGAACTACTGGATTAAGAAAGACAGTTTCAAGTTATGCTGTTGATGGAATTGCAACGCAATTAAATAATGTTGCTACACAATTGCACAAAATTAAGCATTGGGAAATAAAACAAGCAAGTTTTGATGAACTTGAAAACGAAGAAGCAACATGGTTTATAGACCCACCATATCAATTTGGAGGACATGAATATAAATGTAGTAATAAGGAAATAGATTTTAACTACCTTGCTGAATGGTGTAAAACAAGGAACGGACAGGCAATAGTTTGCGAAAACACAAAAGCAGACTGGCTGCCATTTAAACCTATGGTAGATATGCAAGGTGCGATGTTTAAAACAACGGAAGCAATTTGGAGTAACCACAAAACTAATTACGATGCAGTACAGCAATCCTTACAGTTTTGAAAAAACTGACGTGCGTTGGCAAAAATTTTTAAAACACTTGCAGACAGTATCAACGAAGCTACACGGCAAGCATTGGTTATATACCGTGTTAGCAAATCGTTTTAATGTTTGCTAACGTTTGGCGGCTTGCCGAAGTGCCGCATAGCAGAAACTTCGGATTTGAGCAGGAACTTTCTTGCGGCATTTTGGCAAACCGCTGTTATGCGTATGTGGCGGTTAATTTAGGATGAACTTTAATTGGAAACGAAAACA
>JAKQEZ010000400.1 GCA_029558435.1 Bacteroidota bacterium | reverse complement strand
TCAATGTGTTTTTATTGAGGGAATTGATAAGTTCTAAAGGTACTTGCTTTAATTTCATGGTACAAAAATACGAGTTTTACTTCGCATAAATATACAATTAATCATCTTTTTCTATACGCCACAACCATGTTTTTGAATCGGTGGTTGAAGGCAATTTTGATGGGATGGTAATTCTAATTTTCTTAACTTTTCTTTTCTTTTTAAAACGAACCAATTCCACCGTATATTTTCTATCTGTTAAGGGCAATTGAGCTGTGATAATGGTATCAAAAACAAGTGTTTCATTGGGTTTTATCTGATAAAGAGTGGAAACACTCATAGGGGTGTTTGGTCGCACTTCTATAACCCGCACTGTTACTTTTGTTGGAGTGGTATTTTCTAGTGCAAAATAATTTTTAAAAATTACAGCACACGTAGCAACTTCTGGTTGTTTAGGCGCAGGTGGCGATGTAAGTTGAGGTATCGTTAACTGTTCAAAAGGATGGTTGGTTTCTTGAAAATCAAGTTGCTTTCCTTGCTCGTCAAAGGTAATTGTAGAACGATAAAACTGAATTCCACCATCGGGTGCATCGCTGTAATCTACCCGTTGAACCTGCCCATTTGAGAAGTAACGAACAGCAACTGAAGCATGCCCTCCAAACGAACGTAAATTGTAGTAAAACAATTGCTTTCCTGTGGCATCCAACCCAACAATTTTACCCATTCGACGGTCCTTGTCCCACGTTTCTATCGTTGCAACTTGACCATTTTTATGAAAACATTGCGTGATTTGATCATCCTTTTCATTGGTTAATTTTTTGCAGTTCAATTGTGCCCAAAGTGCTGAAGAGCAAACAAAATAAACAAGTATGGCAACAATAAATTTCATGAAAGCACAAAACCAACTACTGTGCCATCATTTTTTGAAGCATCCAATTATGCGCCATCGGACCTTCATTGAGTAACAAATCCAAAATGGATAAATTGAAAACACAATTTTCTTTTAATCGAAATACTTGATGATACGGCGCATGGATATACGAAGAGGTAGAATCAAATGCAACGCTGCGAAAATCATTTTTGGGGTCTTCTACTACTTGATATTCAGAAGTGTAACCAACCGTTTTTTCAACATCCAACCACATCAATACACGTTGAAGAATGGCATCGTTGAGTTCTAACAAAGTTGATTGGTTGCCCATCAATATTTCTTTGATTTCCATGCCGTAATAATCAAAATAAGCGGCAGAAGAATAGGCTGTTTCAATGGATTTCCAATGCATTTTTCGCCAACCATCGTCCAACAATTCCAACGCATCAACAGCAGTTTTGTTGCCGTTAACTTTGCGAACTGGTACGCTCAATGTTTGCACACCGTTTGGACCGAGAATTTCGCAACGCGTGCGGATGGTTTGTTTTACAAAATGTTCTTTAGCTTCAACAAAAGGCTGTTGTGCTTGAATCAATTCAGCGTAATATGCAATCGGACCAAAATAGGCCGTAGAAAAAACCTGCATTACTTAATTGCTTTAAACACACGCTCCCAACGGATACCGTATTCTGGGTTGCTTGAATACCATGTCATAGAAGCTTTTCCAACGATATGATCTTCTGGTACAAATCCCCACGTTCTTGAATCTGCCGATTGGTAACGGTTATCCCCCATCATCCAATAGTAATTCATTTCTACGGTATAGGTAGTTGTTTTTTTACCATCAATGTAAATTCCATCTGCTTTTTCTTCCAAGGTATGCCCTTCGTAAGCAGTGATAATTCGACGATAGTAAGCAATATTTGTTTTAGTAAAATCAACTACTTGTCCTTTGTAAGGCACTTGAAAACGTTCAAAATTGGAAACATTGTTTGAAACATTAATGTCTTTCGGGAATGTTTTTAAATTTTCAATTTGTTCCGTAGCCTTGAATTTTCCATTTGCATCAGGCGTATAGCGAGGTTCAACATATACATTGAACGTAACATCTGGAAAAGCTTTTCTCACTTTTTCAATAGTTGCCAAATTAGCATGCACACCAATTAATTCACCTCCTTCGATGGCCCAATCGCTGCGTTCAATTCCAAAACGCTCATACATGCTT
The DNA here is from genome assembly GCA_029558435.1 of Bacteroidota bacterium. The sequence continues at coordinate 8,222 of JAKQEZ010000400.1, read as the reverse complement.
TGTGGTGTAGAAAAATTAGATTCACTAGCAATGTACAATAAGTTTTGATGTTCTGCCACTTGTGCAGGTTGGCCGTTTACATACAAAATTGAATTGCGTATTTCCAAATAATCTTTAGGCACACCAACACAGCGTTTGATGTAATTCTCACGTTTGTCAACTGGTCTGTAGATAATTCCGTGGTGTTTAATTACTTGCCCCAATTGTCCATCATAAGTCAACTTATCCTCAGCAATCATTTTGCGTGCTTTAGCTTTCCATTGATTCAAATCGCGAATAAATTCAAAGCTTGCTCTTTCTGTAACCAAACGGTTGAGTAACTCATCACTCGTTTGACCAACTTTTTGTAGAGAATCGGTATAAAATTTTGTTATAACAGCAAAACGTTGTTGTGATTCTTCACGGTACAAGCGGAAAGCTTCATTGTTGACAATTCCTTCGTATTCGTGTCCCATCAAACCATACGGCATACGAGGATCATACACCGCAGTATCACCTGCAGGATAGTTGAAAACCACCACATCATAACGTTTAACATCTGCAAAACCAGGCAAACGGTGATACGAACCTTTTTCAAGCGTTGTGTACGATTTCATGGTGATGAAAGGCGTTGTATTGTGCGTTAATGGATGCGACAAAGGTGTAACTGGAACTTTTGGTCCATAAGCCAATTTATTGACAAATAAGAAGTCTCCCACCAACAAGGTTCTTTCCATGGATCCTGTTGGAATTTTGAATGGTTCAAACACATAGGTTCTAATAATTGAAGCAGCAATCAAGGCAAACAAAATAGAGTCGCCCCATTCTTTTACTTTCGATTTTGAACCCGGTTTTGCACGTGTAACAGCCCCCAAACCAAGTGCAATTGCGTGCCCAATGACAGGTAATGCTAAAAACAACACCAAATGATCACCCCATTCGCGTTGTGCCATTTCTTTGCTGTTTGCCCAATTGGTTTCGGGCAACATTTTATCTTGATTTTTAGCAATTTTAAAGAAAATCAAATACGGAAAGAAAATACCTTGCACCGTATCCAACAAACTAAAATATCCAAAACGGCGGATGTAACTTACGTTCAATACAGCCAACATCACCAAGTGAACACCCGGAAATACCAATAATACAGCCCACCATCCTTTTTTGTTAAATACTTTGAAAGCCACGTAGTAGTTGTACACAGGAACGAGTGCTTCCCACGATTTTCTTTCAGCCAATTCAAAACTCTTCCACCACATTGCTAAATAAGGGTGAATCAAAATATAGAGGTAGAAATAAATAAAGCTCATTTGATTTTATTTTAAATGTTATTTTCCAATATTCAGTACATCCGACATGGTAAAGATACCTTTTTTATCTTTCAAAAACTCAGCAGCCAACACAGCTCCCAATGCAAAACCTTTGCGGTTGTGTGCTTCGTGCATAATTTCAATGGTATCTATTGACGATTGGTATTTTACAATGTGTGTTCCAGGCACGTCGGGCTTGCGATACGACGTAATTGCTAATTCGTTTTTTTGAGTTGTTGGGTGGTTTTCTTCGCCCAATTTCCAGGTATTCAATGCTGGATTATTTTCCAAAATAGCATTGGCAATTGTAACAGCGGTGCCACTTGGCGCATCCAACTTTTGCAAATGGTGAATTTCTTCTACACTTGCCGTATATTCTGCATAGGGTTGCATCAACTGCGCCAACATCCGGTTGATTTCAAAAAAGATGTTTACTCCCACCGAAAAATTGCTGGCATGCAACAACGCACCATTGTGCTGGGCAACTTCATTTTTAACGTGCTCAAAAGCATCGTACCAAGCTGTAGTTCCAACAACAACTGGCAATGAGTGGTTTAAACAAAATTGAATGTTTGCAACAGCTGCATCGGGGCGTGTAAACTCAATTGCCACATCCGCCTCAAGCGATTTTAACGATTCAATGGGTGTACTTTGGTTGATTTTGGCAACAATGGAATGTCCTCGTTCTATGGCAATTTCTTCAATTGCTTTTCCCATTTTACCGTATCCAATAAGTGCTATTTTCATGTTCGTAATCAATCTTTATTTTAGTGATAATTGAAGTGAAATACCAACAGTTGGTGTTGCCGAATAATCCATTGGTATGACTGCTGGTCTAACTTTCATCGATAAATCTTTAGACACATCAAAATTTACAAAATGTGCCTCAACAGCAGCATCGGCAATTTGCAATAAATACACCAATCCCATTCCTAAAAACAATAAATCTCGACGTGTAATTTTTTGGTTATACAATTGCAAAATTCCAGCATCGTCGTAATTACTGTACTTTTCAATGGGGGTTAATCCATATTCTGTACGGTTGATGTATTCTTGTTTGAGTACTTTTTGCTCCAAATGATTTTTTACTGCAAAATAACCAGTAACGCCCAAACCTGCATAAATTAAAGGCACTTTCCAATATGCTTTTTTCTTTCCTTTGGGCATTGCAATGTGATTGTACACTTGTCCAGCCCCCGGAAGTGCCGCAGAAAGAATGGCTGCTAATTTTACAGAATGTTGTTTAGTGGAATCGCGTTCAACTTCTTTTTTAGTATTGATAGGAGCCACTTCCTGCGAAAAAACAGGTTGCAACACAGTCCAACACAAAAAAAGAAAAACGTATTTCATTTAATTATTCAATAACTCAATAATTCGGTTCAAATCATTTTCGGAGCTAAATTTTAACACAATGGTTCCAGAGCCATTTGCGGCTTTTTTAATATCCACTTTTGTTGCCAAACGATCGCTCAAATGTTCTTTGAAAACGTATTGTGATTCGCTTATTGTGTTGCTTTTAGATTTTTTAACACTTGCATCGCTGTCAGTATCTTTATCGGTTGTTGCCAATTGAAGTTCGCCTTTTACCAATGCTTCGGTGTCGCGAACCGACAATGAATGAGCAACCACTTGCGCATAAATTTCCAATTGTTTTGCTTCGTCACCAGCCGATACTAACGAACGAGCATGCCCCATTGAAATAACATTATCACGCACTCCAGCTTGAATCTCAGCTGGCAATTTCAATAAACGCAAGAAATTGGTAATGCTTGAACGTGATTTTGCCACTTTTTGACTCAACTGATCTTGGGTAAGTGAACATTCATCTATCAAACGTTGATAGGATAGTGCAACTTCAATCGCATTCAAATCTTCGCGTTGAATGTTTTCCACCAAAGCCATTTCCAACATTGTTTGATCATTGGCAACGCGCACATACGCAGGCACTTCTTTCAATCCAGCCAATTGCGAAGCACGAAAACGACGTTCTCCCGAAATTAATTGGTATTTATCTTGTCCAACTTTACGCACCGTTAACGGTTGAATAATTCCGTGGATGGCAATTGATTGACTCAATTCTTCCAATGCTTCACGTTCAAAATGAGTACGAGGATTAAACGGATTAGCTTCAATTTCTTCAATAGCAATCATAGCAATTGAACCTGCTTCTCCTTTTTGAGCGGGTGCACTTGCTTCGTTTCCTAAAAGTGCTCCCAATCCTTTCCCTAATCCTGATTTTTTATTTACAGCACTACTCATTGATTGAATAATTTTTATCGTTATTTGAAATTTTTGTCAAGTCGTTTTTTTGCAATAATTCGCGTGCAAAATTTAGGTAATTTATGGCTCCTTTGCTTGAAATGTCGTGCATAACTATTGTTTGACCAAAGCTTGGAGCCTCGCCCAATTTAGTATTGCGGTGAATCAAGGTATCAAACACCAAATCTTGGAAATGTGCTTTTACCTCATCCACCACTTGATTTGCCAAACGAAGACGCGTATCGTACATGGTCAACAAAATTCCTTCAATTTGAAGATTGGTATTGAGGCGACCTTGAACAATTTTAATCGTATTGAGCAATTTACCCAATCCTTCCAAGGCAAAATATTCGCATTGCACCGGAATTAAAACAGAATCCGAAGCAGTTAAAGCATTTACAGTAATCAATCCCAACGATGGCGAGCAGTCGATGATGATAAAATCGTATTCATCTTTGATTTTATCCAAGGCCATTTTCAATTTATGCTCTCTGTTTGGAATGTTAATCATTTCCAATTCAGCCCCCACCAAATCAATGTGCGATGGAAGAATATCTAAATTCGGACTATCGGTTGTGATGATTAACTCTTTTGGGTTCACATCGTTGACCAAGCAATCGTAAATATTGCGTGCGTTTTTAGGATCCAACCCTACTCCACTTGTTGCATTGGCTTGTGGGTCGGCATCAACCAACAATGTTTTAAATTCCAACACACCCAAGCAAGCTGCAAGGTTTATTGACGTAGTAGTTTTCCCAACTCCACCTTTCTGATTTGCTATTGCAATGATTTTACCCATTTTTTATCCGTTTGAAGAGCTAAAGATAATACGAAATAGGATACAAATTAATGTAAACCAATAATAGTTTTCAACGTTTTTTTTACAGTAATACTAACAATTTAATTATGAAAAAACTACATGCCCGGCATACCTTTCATCCCTTGCATTTGTTTCATCATGTTCATCATGTTCTTAGGATTACTCATCATTTTCATCATTTTTTTGGTATCACCAAATTGTTTGAGCAGCTTATTTACATCTTGAATAGTTGTACCGCTACCTTTTGCAATTCTATTTTTGCGTGATTGATTGATGATATCTGGATTTTCGCGCTCTTTGGGTGTCATCGAATAAATGATTGCCTCAATGTGTTTGAAAGCATCGTCTTCAATTTCAACATCTTTCAAGGCTTTTCCCATTCCTGGAATCATTCCCATCAAATCTTTCACATTCCCCATTTTTTTCACTTGTTGCAATTGCCCCAAGAAATCATTGAAGTCAAACTGATTTTTGTGAATGCGTTTTTGAAGTTTGCGCGCTTCTTCTTCGTTGAATTGTTCTTGTGCACGTTCCACCAAAGAAACCACGTCACCCATTCCCAAAATACGATCGGCCATACGCGAAGGATAGAACACATCCAATGCATCCATTTTTTCGCCCGTACCAACAAATTTGATGGGTTTATCAACCACCGATTTGATTGACAATGCAGCACCACCTCTTGTGTCACCGTCTAATTTTGTCAATACAACACCGTCAAAATTAATTTTATCGTTGAATGCTTTTGCTGTATTCACTGCATCTTGCCCCGTCATTGAATCCACAACAAACAACGTTTCTGTTGGATTGATGGCATTTTTAACAGCCGCAATCTCGTTCATCATTTGTTCGTCAATAGCCAAACGACCAGCTGTATCGACAATCACTACATGAAAACCTTTGCTTTTAGCATGTTGAACAGCCGCTTGAGCAATCAATACAGGATTTTTTTCTTCCTTGTTTGAAAAAACTTCAATTCCCAATTGTTCACCCAATACGTGCAATTGGTCAATCGCTGCCGGACGGTACACGTCACAAGCAACCAACAATACATTTTTATGTTTTTTAGTTTTGAGGTAGTTACCCAATTTTCCGGTAAATGTTGTTTTACCCGAACCTTGAAGTCCCGACATCAAAATAATTCCCGGATTGCCCTTGATGTTGATATCCACTTCGTTTCCACCCATCAATTCTACCAATTCTTCGTGGCAAATTTTCACCATTAACTGACCAGGCGAAACAGCGGTCAACACATCACGTCCAAGCGCTTTTTCCTTAACTGTGTTTGTAAATTCTTTTGCCGTTTTAAAATTAACATCGGCATCTAAAAGTGCACGACGAACTTCTTTCAATGTTTCTGCTACGTTGATTTCTGTTATTTGTCCTTGTCCTTTTAATACTTTAAAGGCGCGTTCAAACTTGTCGGTAAGATTTTCAAACATAATTATTTTGGATTTTGGATAGCAAAGATATTATTTTTCTTTGAGATATGGCGTAAAATGAAGTTGGTTGGCACAAAAAATCATACCAACCAACATAAAAATTCTAATGAATCAAAAAACGTTGTTAAACCAATTCGATGCTGCGTTCAATAAATGCATTCAAGGCTTCGCCTGTCAACATTCCTTGAGAAAGCAAGGCAAGATCGGTTAACTGTTTTACTTTTTTCCCTTTTTCATCGTCAGAGGCATTCATTACTTCTGTAATTTTCTCATGATTGCTGTTCACCACCACATTATAGCGTTCTGGGAAAGCACCAAAGAAACCAGCACCACCCATGCGTTGTTGCTCCATCATACGGCGAATAAATTCGGGTTGTGTAATGATAATTGGCGATTCTGAAGCACTCATGCTTTCAAATGTCACCGTAAATTTATCTTTCTCTGCCAATGAGTTTTCAAAAATTGGTTTGAGTTTTTCTTCGTCTTCTTTGGATAATTTGGATGGAATTACCTCGTCTTTTTGAATCAATTTATCCAAAGTATCGGCATCCACACGTGCAAAAGAAACATTTTCTAAGGTTTGCTCCATTTTACTAATCCAGTGTGGAGTAAGCGGACTATCAAAATTCAACACATCATAGCCTCTTTCATTGGCTTTTTTGATAAATCCAAAGTGCAAGTCAGCATTATTGGTGTATAAAATCACCGTTTTACCTTCTTTATTGGTTTGAAGTGCTGCAATTTTATCTTTGTATTCATCAAGTGTATAAAATTTACCATCGGTTGATTTTACCAAGCTAAATGCTTTTGCTTTTTCAGCAAATTTTTCTTCAGAAAGGGTTCCATATTGTACAAACACTTGCAAATCTTCCCATTTTGATTCAAAATCAGCACGATCGTTTTTAAACATTTCTGCCAATTTATCAGCCACTTTTTTGGTAATGTGCGCCGAAATTTTCTTCACATTGCCATCGCTTTGCAAATAAGAACGAGAAACATTTAAAGGAATATCAGGAGAATCGATAACTCCGTGCAACAACGTTAAAAACTCCGGAACAATATTTTCAACACTGTCTGTAATAAACACTTGGTTAGAATACAAGTTGATTTTATTGCGTTGCACCTCCACATTTTCTTTGATTTTTGGGAAATACAAAATACCTGTTAAGTTGAACGGATAATCAACATTCAAGTGAATATGAAACAACGGACTTTCAAAAGTCATTGGATACAACTCACGGTAAAATGCATCATAATCTTCTGCTTTTAAATCAATTGGTGCTTTGGTCCATGCTGGCGTTGGGTTATTCACCTGATTTTCTACATCAACAGCCACACGTTTCACTTTTCCATCCTCGTCTTTTTCTCCTTCTGGCGAATCGATGTATTCTGTTTTTGTACCAAACACAACAGGAATGGGCAAGAATTTACAGTATTTGCTCAAAATTTCTTGAACACGTGCTTTTTCCAAAAATTCTACTGAATCTTCTGCAATAAACAACACGATATCGGTTCCGCGCGTTTCTTTTTCGATATCAATGATGGTGTATTCTGGCGAACCATTACTTTCCCATTGTACTGCTTGCGCCCCTTCAACGTGGCTTTTAGTGCGAATTTGTACTTTTTCTGCCACCATAAATGCTGAATAGAAGCCAAGTCCAAAGTGACCAATTATATTTTCAGCACCTTCTTTACCTTTGTATTTTTGAACAAATTCTTCGGCACCAGAAAAAGCGATTTGGTTGATGTATTTATCAATTTCTTCGGCAGTCATCCCGATACCGTTGTCGCGAATAGTCAGTGTTTTTTCTTCCTTATTTAGAATCACTTCCACTTTCAGGTTACCTAATTCACCTTTAAACTCGCCATTTTTAGCAAAAAACTTTAATTTTTGTGTCGCATCAACGGCATTGGAAACCAATTCGCGTAGAAAAATCTCATGATCTGAGTATAAAAACTTTTTAATTATCGGAAAAATGTTTTCCGTTTGTACATTTATTTGACCTGTTTTCATGCTATTAAAAATTTACCCTTGGTTTGACAACATTTGTACCAAACCAAAAATTGCGACAAAGTGGCAGAAAATTAAATAATGAACAAGTGATTGTTAGCCATAAAGCCATAAAACACATACTAGGTAGCGTGTTTTTCCGTTTTTTTGTAGTATGAAAAATACGTTTTATATTCTCCTTTTTATTTTGCTTTATTCTGCAACAAGTTCTGTTTTTGCACAAACAACAGCTATCAATAAATTAGAAGTGCTATATGCCCAAGGTTTTTATAAAAAAGTGTACAAGCAAGCTGGTAAATTAATGGACAAACCAGAAAACGACCACACTATGCTACCAAGTTATTATAGAGCAATTAGTGCATTACAATTATCGGGTGATGCAAAATGGGCTAGAAAAAATCAAT
>JAKQEZ010000386.1 GCA_029558435.1 Bacteroidota bacterium | reverse complement strand
GACTCATAATTTTGCAACTTTTGGTCGAGGACACAAAATAATGAATTTTTTACCATTCAGGTGAGAGGGCTTTATGCCCTTTCATTTGAAAAATTTAATTATTTCATGACCATTTGTCGCATTTACTAATTGAACTTACTATATTCACAAGAATACATTGCTAATCAAATGGGGATATCACAACGAGCGTACAGTAAATTGGAAACAAGTGAAACTAAATTGGACTGGGAAAAGCTTACAAAAATTTCCGAAATATTGGAAATAGCCCCAACAGACATAGCATCTTTTGATGACAACCTGATATTTAATAATTGTAGTCAATCAGGTAAATTTGAGCAATTTATCAATCAAATACCAGAAAAATTAATAGAACAATATGAAAAAAGAATAGAATATCTTGAGAAGGAAATTGATTTTTTAAGAAATAAACGTTAGAAGAAATAATTTTTTAGAAAAGTTCTAAAAAATTTGTATTTTAGTACAAAATATTTAGTATAACCATATAACTATTGAAGTGAAACTTATTGTAGCCTTTATATTGATCTATTCATGTACATACAGTCAGGTTGTTTTTTACCAAGATTTGTTCAAAGGAGGTGCAACGGGTGGTGGATTTTCAACAGGAATGGGAATAGGAGGCGGAACTATTAATCTACATATTGAATCAGGTAGTACAATAAGAAAAGCATACATTTTTGCATATAGTAGTGGAAAGTATACTTCTGAAAATGTTACAATAAATGGAGTTGATTATAAATTCAATATACTTAATAGAATAACTTCTGTTTCTATTACGAATCCAAATTTTACACCGATCAATTTGCATTATATTGATATTACAGATGAATTGAATATTTTACAAACTTCCATATTTAACATATCTATAGATGCACAACCATATTTTCCATTTGAAGGTGTTTTCGCTCCATATATATATATATCATACGAAAACAATGGATTACCTGTGTTTAATACTAGTATTATTGTAAATAATCAAAATTTAATAGGAAATGAATTTTATAATATTAATATTTTGAATCCTATTAGTTCAAATACACCTGTTGGTTTCTCAATATATAGTGACCGTTCTGAAGAGGGTTCTCCTCCTTCTAAACAAGTGTTTTTTAATTCTAATTTATTAGGAGTTATTGGTGGTAGCGACAATATTAATAATTTATGGAATTATGCTGGTGTAAAAGGTCACTTTTATTATCAGAACAATCAACTCTTCGGATTAGATGATGACACACCTGATGCTATAATGGGAGGAACTGATGGATTAGCAGATGTTTCGAGTTATATTCAAAACAACGCAACTTCTTGTAACTTTCAGTTAACTCATATTAATTATCCGAATCAACCTGTAAATGCAACAAGTATTAACCTCGCTTACTTCCTCACCTACACCTCCCCCTGTCAACCATTCGATGTTTCTGTTGTCAAAGACACGACCATTTGTCAAGGTGCAACTATCCAGTTAAATGCCTCGGGGGGGCAAAGTTATGAGTGGCTTTCGCCTACTAGTTCCACATCCTCCAACCCTGCACCGGGTCTTAGTTGCTCCAATTGCCCCAATCCCATTTTTACGGCAGATAGCACCATGTTTTATACGGTAAGGATATGGAACAACGATACTTCAACAGGCTCAGCATGTTCGGTTGTTCGCCCTGTAAGAATCAATGTCATAGAGCGTCCAACTTTCCAAGCTATTTTTGTTTACCCTACTCTTTGTGATTCTATGACAGGAACTATTTCTCCAATAGGCACAGGTTTACATGAACTATTTGCCGTATCCGAAAATGGTGATACAACAAGTGTTATAGGAAATATTCTTACAGGGCTTGGTGCTGGTAATTACACAGTTTTTTATACCAATGCATCTGGTTGTCAAAGTGCAGACACACTCATAACAATTGGTACAGTCAACAATACCATAGCCAATTTTACGGCAACTCCACAAAGTGGAAGCACTCCTTTGGAAGTTGCTATTACCAATACATCGCAGAATGCACAGCAATTTCAATGGTTTGTAAACGGTGAGTTGCAGCCAAATCCTTTTAGTTCTTTTGTGGCAGACACATCGGGTAGTTATCAAATCACATTGGTTGCTTGGAAAAACGATCTTTCATGTGCAGACACCGCTCAATTAACCGTTATTGCTTATGACAGTTTAATTGTTGGTATTCCCAATGTGTTTTCACCCAACAACGATGGTGTAAATGATGTTTTTAGCATCACTGTCAACCAACCTGTGAAATGTGAATTGGTCATTGTTAACCGTTGGGGAGAAAAAATGTTTTCCTACTCGGGAAATTTAACCGTAGGAATGAACGATTTGTGGTCGGCAGATGCTACCGTTTCTGATGGCGTGTATTTTTATAGTGTGAAAATGGAAACGAGTCCTCCCCCTTTATCCCCCTCCAAAGGGGGAAACCCGCATCAATTATCAAGAGAAGGGTTTGTGACGGTGGTGAGGTAGGGAAGATGTGATTTTATTGAATATTACGATTTCTTTTCAAATCCGTTAAAGTAAACATCCACACTCCATGCTTGTGCCTTTTCTGAAAACCAAGGTTTAATGGTTGACCAAATACGTTGAAAATCAGGTGAAACACGATAGTTTTCCAAAGCAGCTTCGTCTTTCCAATCACTATAAGTGAAAACAATAAACGGATGTTGTCTATCTTGTAACAATTGCATTCCATTGCAACCTGGAAATTCATTTACAATGTGATTGATGGTATCAAAAAATGCTAAAAAATCAGCAATTTTATCTTCTTGAAAAGTAAGTTTTACTACTCGAATCATAGCTTAAACAAATCATTGAGAGAATCTTTTGAGCCTCTTGGAGAAAAATCAACACGAACTATATCGTTTTTTGAAATCCCCAATAATTTTTGTGCTCCAATTGTAGTGCGGTTTGCTCCCTTATTAATTGCAATTTCCAATAAGCCACGTTCATTGAAAATAGCCATTTTCTCACCATGAGGCACATCGTTGTAGGAAGTACTAATTTTATCAATTTCGTAGATTGTTTTATCTCTAAACTTAATGATGAATGGCGCATCTTTACCCACTTTTTCAAATAATTCTTTATCAATATTGGTAACTGCATTTCCCATTGAATCAAAATAAATAACAGAACCCAAAATAAGGTCTTTTTCAATATTTGGCACAACAGAAAGTGCTTTTTTGTAGGTAGAATGAGGCACAGCAAAATCTTCAATTTTTTCGCCATTGGCTAATCTACACGCATAGGGTGCTAACAAATTTTTGGCTGGGAAAGTGTAATTTTTAGGTGATGATAATGCTTCTTCAATTCTGTAAAAAGCATTCACTGTTCCAAAACGTTCTAAAACACCAAAAAAACCATTGTCAACCCCAATAAAATATTGATTATTGAGCACCATAACTGATGGGAATGAGCCTTCGGAATTACCAAAATTAACTACTGGTTCGGCTTCTAAACACATCAAATGGATAGTGCCGTCGGGATAATCGTGGTATGCTTGTCCTAAAACAAAACCTGCCTCTGCCACATCAAAAGGAGTAATAAAGTGTGAAACATCCAACAAATGGATGGGGTTTTTACATTGCTTCAAAATTGAAACTTTTAGAGAGGATACATAGTAATCTCTCAATTCCATATCTGATGTTAACGTAATAATTTGCATTTGTTGAAAATTCCTGAACTAAGTAACTAAATTATTTCCTAATTTTGTTCAAAAGTAAGATTTATCATAGAATTAAGTGCAATAATCATTATAAATTATCAAATTGCAAGAAAGAGTTATTGAAATTGAGGGCATCAACCCAGTAGGTATTTTTGGTGTAAATAACTCCAAATTGAAACATATTAAGAGTTTTTTTCCCAAATTAAAAGTTGTTTCAAGAGGAAATAAGTTAACCCTTTATGGGGATAATGAAGTGATGGATGAATTTGAACGCAAGTTTGATTTAATCCTTCGCCATTTCAAAAAACACAATACTATTTCTGAAAATAATATTGATAATTTGATGTTGGACGATGGCCACAAAATGCTGTCGGTTGACGATGGTTCTGAAACATTGGTGCACGGAACAGGTGGTACAAAAATCAAAGCACGCACACTCAATCAGAAAAAATTGGTGCAAGCTGTGCATAAAAACGACATGGTGTTTGCCGTTGGTCCAGCAGGAACTGGAAAAACATACACTGCGGTTGCCCTTGCCGTTAAAGCATTAAAAGCGAAAGAAGTAAAACGCATTGTGTTAACACGACCAGCTGTTGAAGCAGGTGAAAACCTAGGTTTTTTACCAGGCGATATGAAAGAAAAATTGGATCCTTACATGATGCCACTTTACGACGCCTTGCGCGATATGATTCCAGGTGAAAAATTATCCGATATGTTGGAGTATGGTGTCATTGAAATTGCTCCTTTGGCATTTATGCGTGGGCGTACGTTGGACAATGCATTTGTAATTTTAGACGAGGCACAAAACACCACCATCATGCAAATGAAAATGTTTTTAACACGTATGGGGATGACCGCCAAATTTATTGTTACAGGTGATATGTCGCAAATAGATTTACCCAAAAAACAACGCTCGGGTTTAACCTATGCAATGGATATCTTGGACGGTATTGAAGGAATAGAAATCATCCGTTTGCAACAAAGTGATGTGATTCGTCACAGCTTGGTGAAAAAAATTATTGAGGCATTTGATAAAGCAGAAGCCAAAGAAAAAGCAGAAGAAAAACTAAATAATAAAGAAGAAAAATAAGGTGAAATGGAAAAAGCTATTGTAAAAACAGATTTTAATTTTCCTGGTCAACAAAAAGTGTATAAAGGAAAAGTACGCGATGTGTACACACTTAATAATGATGTATTGGTGATGGTTGCATCGGATAGAATTTCGGCATTTGACCACATTTTACCTAAAGGAATTCCGCACAAAGGTCAGGTTTTAAACCAAGTAGCAACTTTGTTTTTGGAAGCTACGCGCGATATCGTTCCCAATTGGTTGATAGGAACGCCAGATCCATCGGTGGCAGTTGGTGTGGCTTGTGAACCGATTCGAGTTGAAATGGTTATTCGTGGGTATTTGGCAGGACACGCAGCACGTGAATACAAAGCAGGAAAACGTGAATTGTGTGGTGTTCAATTGCCAGAAGGGATGAAAGAAAACGATAAATTTCCAGAGCCCATCATTACGCCAGCATCTAAAGCAGATGAAGGACACGATGAAGATATTTCAAGAGAAGATATTATTGCTAAAAATATTGTTCAAGAACATATATACGAACAATTGGAAAAATACACCAGAGCATTGTTTCAACGTGGAACAGAAATAGCCGCAAAACAAGGGTTGATTTTAGTGGATACCAAATATGAATTTGGAATTAGAAACGGAGAAGTTATCTTAATTGACGAGATTCATACGCCAGATTCATCACGCTATTTTTATGCAGATGGTTATGAAGAACGTCAAGCAAAAGGAGAACCACAAAAGCAATTGTCAAAAGAATTTGTAAGAGAGTGGTTGATGGCTAATAATTTTCAAGGATTAGACGGACAAACCATGCCAGAAATGCCCGATTCTTTTGTTGAAACGATTACAGAACGTTACATTGAATTGTATGAGCGCATTACAGGAAAAACGTTTGTAAAAGCAGCAACCGATAACATCGAAGAACGAATTTACAACAATGTTACAGCGTTTTTAAAAACAATGTAAGTTGAATGATATTTATCAAAAAAGGCGAATGATTGAGTTCATTCGCCTTTTTCATGTTCTAAAAAACAACTTATTTCTTTTTCCACATTTGCCATTTCACACCCAAGTTGAACCATCTTCCTGGAAGTGGTGTTGCACCAGCTTCAACATAAGTAACGTTCAACAAGTTGTTGCATGAAAGTTTTACTTCTACACCAGCAAATGTCCCCGACAATGATGCGTCTAACAAAATATAAGTTTTGTAGGAAACACGTTCAATAAAGCGACCAGTAATACCCGCATTGAAATATTTCAAGAAGCCAACATTCACACGTCCAATTAATTGATTGCGCATGTTATCAAATGAATAATGCGAATACATGGCTGATTGTCCTGGATGGCGAACAATTTTAGGTTCCAACCACGTATAAGAAACACCAGCAATTACGCTAACATCTTTCATTGTTTTTGGTTTGATTAAACGGTAATCTGCCGAGAATGTGATACCATTCAATTGAATACGTTGGAAGTTTTGTGGTTGCCATGGAGCACTCAAACTATCTTTAACCCAGTCAATTGCATCCGTTGTTAAACGATAGAAATAACTAGCAGAAATATTCAAATCTTTGTAGTTGAATTTAACCCCACCTTCTGCATGCAACGCATTTTCTGGTTTCAATTTGCTGTTACCAATGTTTTGTTTACTTACGTAATACCAATCTGTATAGGTAGGAATGCGGTTTCCAGAGCCAACATTTGCAAATAAACGCCAGTTTTTGTGTACTTGGTAACCTAAATCCAACGATGGAAGCAACTTGAAGTTGTAAAATTTACTGTAATTCAAGTAAGCACCTACATTGGCAGTAAAGTTTTTAACTCGCGTAAATGAAAACTCAGCATACAAACCATAATTGTCACGAGTCCATTGCCCCAAGTTGTTACTGTTAATGATTTCTCCACGGTATTCAACACCAACACCAACCGTACCAATAGATGTTTGGATACTGTTGTTGATAGAAGCATCAATCACATTTGTAAAGTGGTTGTTTTCGTAATACTTAGGATTGTCGCGAATAAAGATGTAATCATCGTGGTTATAACGGTAGCTAACGGATGGACGAATGGTCCAAATTTTCAACGCTTTGAAATCACCTTTGATAGCTGCAATACCCGTTTGAACAATTTCTCTTGAATTGACATCAAAAGGAGCAGCATAAAAACCATTGGCACCAAAATCGTTGTAAATAAATCCACCCATTACTTGCAAATGGTGGTCTTTACCAATGTTGATGTTGTTTTGGTAATACGCTTTATTGTTGTTCATTGGTGTGTTGTAACGGTAACCATTACTTTGTGTAGTGCTCAATGACAATAAATGTTGCGATTTTTTAAACGCTAAACTAGCAGTAACGTCAACACCTAAAGAACCATAAAGTTTGTTTTTAGAAGTGTCTTTTTCAAAAGAACTACCTGAGTTAACGTTTAAAATAAATCCAGAAGCATCTGGTTGTTTGGTAATGATGTTGATAACACCATTCAAGGCATTAATACCATAAGCACTTGCAGCTGCGCCTTTCATAATTTCGATGCGTTCAATGGCATCCGGACTAATCGGGAGGTTCATCATATTGTGCCCCGTTTGTGGGTCGATGATTTTTAAACCATTCAATAAAACCAACGTTTGGTCAAACGAACCACCGTTAATGCTTACGTCTGTTTGTCCACCCCACGGACTTCTTTGACGCACATCCACTCCGGCAACGTAGCCCAAAAGTTCATTTAAAGATTTTACAGGCAATGTTTCGATTACTTTAGAATCTACTACAACAATATCTCTGTTTTGTTGGGAAAATGGAATTTGAATTCTGTTTCCTTGAATGACTACTTCGTTAAGTGAGTTGTCATGATTTTTTGTTTTTAATGTGTCTTGTGAAAATGATAAGTGAGTTAATAATAAGCCACAAGAAACAGAAAATACAAGAGAAATTCTTTTCTTCATATTGATAAATTTTGGGGCCGAATTTAGAAAGATTCTAAAAAGCATAACCAAAACATGAAGTTTTTTTTGTTAAATTTTAAACAGATGATTTGTAATTCGCAATAAATCAAGTGTTTAATCGCAGATTAAAGTGTCCAAAATAGGTGAATAGCCCGCCCAAACTCCCAAACAGCCCCCTTGAAGGTTGGTTTTCACGTTAATAGGCGAGGCAAATGGATTACCATTAGACATGGATTGCATCGTTTTTGAAAACAA